>DASZOW010000081.1:0-7657 GCA_035550615.1 Puia sp. | reverse complement strand
ATGGGCGATATGGCTATAGGCCAGGATCATGCAATTCCGGCCGACCTTTGTCCGCCAGCGGTCCCGGGTGCCGCGGTGAACGGTCACGAATTCGCGGATGGTGGTATTGTCGCCTATCTCGACGGTAGTGTCTTCGCCTTCGAACTTAAGATCCTGAGGATCAGCGGATATGACGGCTCCAGGGAAGATCCGGCAATTCTTTCCGATCCTTGCCCCCGGCATGATGGTAACATTGCTGCCGATCCAGGTACCTGCCCCAATTTCTACATTGCTATGGATCATCGTAAAGGGGTCCACTCTTACATCCGGCGCCAGACGCGCGTCGGGGTGAACAGAGGTAAGATGATGGATCATTCGATGATCAATTGATTGATTTTCAGTTTCTTGGATCATTATTGAGGCTTCCTTGGCGATTGCTGTTTTCTTCATATCAAAATGCTGAGACGACCCACGCATCTTACAAAAATAAACTTATTTGACACAATTAGCCGAAATAAACTTCTCTTTACGACCGCTTAACCAGCTGCGCCATCAGATCCGCTTCGGTAGCTATCTTGTTTCCTACGTAAACCGTCCCACGCATTTCGCAAATACCACGCCGGATCGGGTTGAGGAGCTCCATTTTGAGGATCATGGTATCGCCGGGGACGACTTTAGCTTTGAATTTGCAATTGTCGATCTTGATGAAATATGTATCGTATTCGCCCTGGGGCATCGCGTTGATACAGAGGATGCCGCCGGTCTGGGCCAGGGCTTCGATCTGCAGAACGCCCGGCATCACCGGGTTTCCGGGAAAATGGCCGACGAAGAAGGGTTCGTTGAACGTGACGTTCTTGATACCGACGATATGCCGGTCGGTGAGTTCGATGATCTTGTCCACCAGCAGGAAGGGAAAGCGGTGCGGCAGGGTCTTTTCTATCTGCTGCGTGGTGAAGACGGGCGCCTGGTTGGGGTCGTAAACCGGGGTATTTTTAAGATGTTTGTTTTTTTTTATATACTGCTTGATCTTTTTCGCGAACTCGACATTGCTCGCGTGCCCGGGTCTGTTGGCAATGATATGTCCCTTGATGGGATAGCCGATAAGGGCCAGGTCGCCGATGACGTCGAGCAGCTTATGACGGGCCGGTTCGTTGGGGAAACGCAGCTCGAGGTTGTTCAGGTATCCCCCGCTCTTGATCTCGATCTTATCCCGTTTGAAGGCCCTTGCGAGGCGGTTCATCTCTTCGGTGGTCACCGGTTTATCGACGACGACGATGGCGTTGTTGATGTCTCCACCCTTGATCAGGTTATGTTCGAGCAGCATCTCCAGCTCGTGAAGAAAACAAAACGTGCGGCATGGGGATATCTCGGCTTTGAATTCCCGCATGGATTTAAGTCCTGCGTGCTGGGTACCGAGGACGGGGCTGTTGAAATCGATGAGGGTGGTGACCTTGTATTCCATAGAGGGCATGACGATCATCTCTACCCTCTTTTTTTCGTCGTAATAGGTGATATTGGTGTCGATGGTATACCAGGCCTTGCTGGCGTCCTGCTCCAGCACCCCGGCTTCTTCGATGATCTCGACAAAGGGCTGGGAGCTTCCATCGATGATCGGCACCTCGGGACCGTTGATCTCGATCAGACAATTGTCCACACCCATTCCCACCAAAGCCGCGAGGATATGTTCCACCGTGCTGATCTTAGCCCCATTATCCTCGAGGGTAGTCCCGCGGGAGGTATCCGTGACCAGGTCACAGTCGGCCTTGATCAGCGGTTGACCGGCCAGATCGATACGCTGGAACTGGAAACCAAAACCCGGGTTGGCAGGCTTCAGGGTCATATCCACCTTGATACCGGTATGCAGCCCGGTGCCGGAAATATTTGTTGCTGAGGCTAATGTGTGTTGTCTGTCAGGATTGAAATTTGCGTCCATGCGTTTTAAATAAACTACCCGATCTCACCGATCCGGGCCGACAAAGATAGGGGAAAATGTGCGGGAGCAACTCATATCCCCTCTTCCCGTTTCCGCAAGTCTGTCGCCAATTACGGCGAGTTTCTTAAATTTATTGTCTGAAGCCGGATGCGCAGGCGCCAAATTATCAGGTTAAACAAACCATATCGCCCGGTGGTTTAACAAAATATTATTCCGAAACGTTGATAATCAGCGGCTGAATTAATTTTATTTGTATCTAAATTCATCAATTATGGAAGGAAAGAAACCCAAAATATTGTTGTGCGAGGACGATCCGAACCTGGGCAGTGTTTTGAAGAACTATCTCGAGCTAAGCGATTTCGATGTAACGCTGGAAAGAGATGGCCGGCTGGGGCTGGCGGCATTCCAACGTGAAAAATTCGATCTCTGTCTGCTGGACATCATGATGCCGCATATGGACGGTTTTACGCTGGCCGAGGAGATCCGTGACGTCGATCCGGACATCCCGCTTTTCTTCCTGAGCGCAAAGACGATGAAAGAAGATATCATCCAAGGTTATAAACTGGGGGCGGACGATTATATCACCAAGCCCTTCGATAGCGAAGTCCTCTTGTTGAAGATCAAGGCGATCCTGAAACGCAATGACGATCTGAACAAAGAATCCGATAATAAAGAATTCGATCTGGGCTCCTATCATTTTAACCCCAAATTGCGGGAGCTTGGGCACAAAGGGCAGACACAAACGCTTTCTCCCAAGGAGAACGAGCTGCTGAAGATGCTTGCCGAACACATGAACGACCTGCTGCCGAGAGAGCAGGCGTTGAAGAAGATCTGGGGTAGTGATACTTATTTCAATGGACGCAGCATGGATGTGTATATTGCGAAGCTGCGTAAATATCTCAAGGATGATAATCAGATAGAGATCGTGAACATACATGGCAACGGGTTCCGGTTGGTGGTACCCGTGAATGCTTAGCATTTCCGGCCGGGCAGAGCCAGGATCAGAACGCCGGGTAGAGCCAGGATCAGAACAATAACTGTTCGCCTTCGCTGCCCGGCTTTTTCTTGCCCAGATGTTCGTATGCTTTATGGGTGACCTCGCGTCCGCGCGGCGTGCGCATGATAAATCCCTCCTGTATAAGGAAGGGTTCGTATACTTCTTCCAGGGTGCCCGTTTCTTCCCCGACGGCGGTAGCGATGGTGGTGATGCCTACCGGGCCGCCTTTGAATTTTCCGATAATGGTGGAGAGGATGCGGTTGTCCATTTCGTCCAGGCCATGTTCGTCGACATTGAGGGCGCGAAGCGAGTGCTGGGTGATGCCCAGGTCGATGATGCCATTGCCGAGGACCTGTGCGAAATCGCGGACCCGGCGCAGGAGGCCGTTGGCGATACGTGGCGTGCCGCGGCTGCGGCGGGCGATCTCGGCTGCGGCATCGGATGTGATCTTTGTCTGTAAGATACTGGCTGAGCGGAGGATGATCTTTTGAAGCGTGTCTGCGTTGTAGTACTCGAGGCGGGATTTGATGCCGAATCTCGACAGCAGCGGCGCAGTGAGCAGGCCGCTGCGCGTAGTAGCGCCTACGAGCGTAAAGGGGTGGATGGAAAGCTGGATGCTGCGGGCATTGGGACCGCTGTCGATCAGGATGTCGATGCGATAGTCTTCCATGGCCGCATAAAGATATTCTTCCACTACGGTGCTGAGACGATGGATCTCGTCGATAAAAAGAACGTCATTCTGTCCCAGGTTGGTGAGGAGACCGGCAAGATCGCCGGGTTTTTCGATCACGGGGCCGGAGGTCTCTTTGATATTAACCCCAAGCTCGTTGGCGACGATGCGGCTCAGCGTTGTCTTCCCCAGACCGGGAGGGCCATGAAAAAGGATATGGTCGAGGGCTTCCCCGCGCATCTTTGCGGCCTTGATAAACACACGCAGATTCTCAATAAGTTGGGGCTGCCCGGAAAATTCATCGATGGCAGCCGGGCGGATATTGTTCTCAAACTCTTTGTCCGAGGGGCTAAGGCTGCCTTTTTCATTATTGAGATTGAGATTGGCCATGGGCAAATATACCGATTGCCTGCTTATGGCGAGTGAATGTCCGATGGGCGACAGCAATTCCGTTCCGAAATACCGACATTTGTCTATCCAAAAGGAGGAAATATGGAAACGCCAGCCGCGGGCCGAAATATCGAGCCGGTCTATCTTGAGAAAGCGATTACGTATCCCGCTTATATTACGCTTGTGAGCGAGCTTCTTGATCAGGGCCGCACTACGGGTCCCGACCAGGGCGCCCCGATGATCCATTACACCCAGCTGAACAAGCAGCGGATGCACCGGTTGGACAAGTCGATCGTCGTGCTGCCCTCGGCCGAAGCCCTGATCCGCAGCATCACGCTACCACAGACCTGGTTGGTGTTGACGGAAGCCTGGTGCGGCGATGCGGCGCAAAGCATTCCTGTTATGCATGCGTTGGCGACGCTGAATCCGCTCATCGAGCTGCGGCTGCTGATGCGCGACGAGAATCTCGAGCTGATGGATCGCTATCTGACCAACGGGGTAAGCCGCAGTATTCCCAAGCTCATCGCCGTAGACACGAGTTCGCTGGAAGAGCTTTTTACCTGGGGTCCCCGGCCCGCTCCGTTGCAGGAGAGCTTTATGCGGATGAAGGCGGAAGGCATGGACTATCATCTTATCAAAGAGGAGCTGCAACGCTGGTATAACAAAGACAAAACAGTGACGGTCCAGCAGGAGCTGTCGACAACCGCCGCGGGGGTGGCCGGGGCCGCCGTGGGTATGACGGCCTAGCGGGCGAAGCCCGCTTAGGCGACGCACGGCTTGGGCGGAGCCCGCATCTGCGACGCATGGCTTACGTCATCCGCTGCCACAACACATCCGCAAACCACTTCTTGGAATCATAGAACGTATGCATCGGCTCGAAGCCGGATTGCAACGCCATGAGCTCCGTTTCTTCTATGCTGAACTTCTGGGAGATCTCCATGTGGATCGGCTCATTCTCCCGGAACACGATCGTTTTGTCACCTATATGCACCTCCTGCGCTACCCGGCTGATGAGATAGCTTTTACACGCCCCGCTGCCCGGATCATAAACGGGATAATGTTCAAATTGGTCCAGGTCGAAATCGGCATTCAGCTCGTGGTTGATGCGCCGCAGCAGGTTGAGATTGAAGGCACGGGTGATCCCCTGCCGGTCGTTGTATGCGTCGAGGATGACACGCGGGTGCTTTTTGAGATCGAAGCCGACGAGCAGCAGGTCGCCCGGTTGCAGATGATCATGCAACTGACGGCAGAATTGAGTAGCCTGCTGGATATTCATATTGCCGATGTTGGCGCCCATGAACAAGACGATCTTCCTGTTCGGCGAAAAGGTATTGACATGATGCATCTTCTCCATATACTCGCCGTTGAGGCCCTGTACGTGGATGCCCGGGAGCGTTACCGGCAGCTTGTTTTCGAGCCAACCGATGACCTGCGAAGAGATGTCTATGGGATAATAGGTAAAGGATGCCCGTTCCCGCTGCAGCTCGCGGAGGAGGAACCAGGACTTCGAGGCATCGCCGGGTCCGAGCTCTATGAGATCAAACGATGGGCTGTATTGGGTAAACAGCCTGGCCATTTTTGCAGACTGATGCTGCATGATCTCCATCTCACAGCGGGTAGGATAATATTCCGGACAGGCCATGATCTGCTGGAATAGCTTGTCGCCGGCTTCGTCATAGAAATATTTGGACGGCAGGTGTTTATGCTCTGCCCTTAATCCGTCGACGACGTCTCGGCAGAAATTGGCGGACCGGCGTGCGGCCAGGGTAGTGGTAAGAGATAACATAGACCTTTTTTTATGAGTTTTTAATTCGCGCCAGCACCGGCTCATACACGAGCGGTCGACCGGGGCTAATGTCTGGCCTTCGGCCTATGGGCTTCCAGCCCATCAGGTTGCAAGACGTATGCCAGTGAATTGCCATCTCAATGGCGGATGAAAGAAGTTGCGATACGTTTTCCGGCTGTGGTTCTCCGGTGTCGCCACGGAAGCGCCGCGCAACACCATCTGGCTTACCATGAACTTCCCGTTGTACTCGCCGATAGCCCCTTCCGCTTTTTTGAAGCCGGGATAAGGCAGATAGGCGCTCTCCGTCCACTCCCATCTCCGGCCCCAGGCGAACTCGCCGGCAGCGGCCTCCCACTCGAACTCCGTGGGTAACCGGCACCCCTTGTAGGCAGCATAAGCGACGGCCTCATAATAGCTGATATGCGATAGCGGTTGCTTCCTGTCCAGGGGCTGCAGTCCCGCGAACGTATACTGGTGCCACCGGCCATCGATCCGATGCCAGTAAAGCGGAGCGGTAACGGCATTCTTTTTTACCCAGTCCCAGCCTTCCGCATGCCACCAGACGAAATCGGAATAGCCGCCGGCTTCGATGAACTCCAGGTATTCTCCATTGGTCACCAGCTCGCTGGCGATGCGATAGTCGTTGAGATAGACCTTATGCCGTCCCAGCTCGTTGTCAAAGCAAAAATCGTTGCCGGCATAGCCGATCTCATAGATGCCGGCGGGCATCATCAGATACCTGGCGGGCTGGGCCGCTGCCTGGGATTGCGCGGCTGATTCCGATTGCGCGGATGGCTGAGGCTGTCCAACGAGGTCTGTATCGGAATACGCCGGGAAGAGCGGGTTATGGCCGAGAATATACTTGATATCGGTGTAGAGCAACTCCTGGTGCTGCTGCTCGTGGTTCAGGCCAAGGACGATGAGCGATTCCAGCTGCGGTCCGACACCGCCGGAGATCAGCTTCTCCATAGCCTCGTCTACATATCGCCGGTAGTCATAGACCTCGTCCACGGAAGGCCGGCTGAGATTGCCTCTGTCCGTGCGCAGGACCCTGGCGCCGACGGTCTCGTAATAGCTGTTGAAAACGTAATTATAATCCGGATGGCAGGGACGGTAACCGGGGAAATGCGGGATGAGCACAAAAGCTTCCCAAAACCAGGTGATATGGCCCAGATGCCATTTGGGCGGACTCACGTCCACCACAGGCTGTACGACATAATCCTCTTTTTGCAACGGGCGGCAGATCCGCTCACTGGCCTTTCGGACGGCGCGATATTGGTCGAGCAGGGTCATTATCTGTCTGTTTTTAGGAAATTAGTGAGGTCGGATATCGTTTGGATGCCCAGCTGTTGTGCCTGGCTCCGGCGCATCATGAGGGCATAGGCATTATTGAAACCGATGGGCTGCAGCCAGGAAAGATCGTAGTCTTCATCGAACCTTTTGCGAACATAGGTGTATACACTGTCCCTGTTGGCTGCCAGTCGGCCGGCCAGTGCGGGAGGTGTTTGCAGGATCGCCAAAAGTGCGGTACCGGTGTATTCGGGATACATATCTATCTGATCATGTGTTAACGCTTCAAAGCAGATTTTTGTTCCGCCGAGACCCGTTTTACTTTCGACTCGCAGGTCGGTGTATCCCCGGATCAACATCGCATACATATCGGTGAGGATATACTGCTCGGGAAAGATCTTCGATCCCAGGCGGACAATACCCTTGTCACCCTCGCGGGGTGATTGGTACAGACCCTGGGCCATCAGAAAATCCCGGGCGACCTGTTCGGGGTTTTGGTTCTGGTATTCCACCCGGTAGTTTAGCAGGGTCATAATGGAGTCGTTGATCTTACCGGCCAGCTTATCGAGCACCGGACCCAGCCCGGGATATTTTTCCAGCACCTGTTTGCGG
>DASZOW010000080.1:0-15572 GCA_035550615.1 Puia sp. | reverse complement strand
GATATCAATGAAGGAATACTTATTCTCGATGCCGATACCGACGAAGTCATTGAAAAAATTTTATAGTCTTTTTCTGCTTTTTTGTGTGCTGGCGGCCCAGGCACAGGAGCCGGCGATCCGGCCTGCGTTATTGCATGGCGGCTGGTCTGCGAGCTGGATCACGTGTCCCCATGTGTCACAGCGTGCCTATGGCGTTTATCATTTCCGGAAGAGTTTTATGGTAGACGTAGTCCCACGAAGTCTGATCGTGCATGTCTCCGCAGATAACCGGTACCGGCTGTTCGTCAATGACCGTCCGGTATGTTCGGGTCCTGCCCGGGGCGATCTTGCCCATTGGAATTTCGAGACCGTCGATCTTGCACCCTATCTCGTGCCTGGAAAGAATGTCGTGGCGGCGCTGGTATGGAATATGGGCGAATTTGCGGCGGTAGGGCAGATCAGCAACCAGACGGCCTTTTTGGTGCAAAGCGATTCGACGGGGCAGGAGTTCATCAATACGAATACGAGCTGGAGAGTCATGCGGGACAGCGCCTATCGTCCCTGCTCGACGGATATGGGAGCCATATTGCATTCCTATTATGTCGCGGGGCCGGGAGACGAGGTGGACGGCGCAAGATATCCCTGGGGCTGGACAGGGCTGCATTATCCCGATGAGAGCTGGGGGCATGCGACCAATATCACGCATCCCGTGACGACGGGTTATGGTACGGACAATCAATGGACATTAGTTCCGCGGACGATCCCGCTGATGGAAGAAAGACTTCAGCGCATTCCGGCAGTGAGACGAGCCAGCTGTGATGGCGGCTTTATCCGGGGCGGTCACCCGGTGACGATCCCTGCGCATGATTCGGCGTTGATCCTGCTCGATCAAACGTATGAGACGGTGGCCTATCCCGAACTGACCGTCAGCAAGGGCAAGGGAAGCGTGATCCGGCTCACCTACGCCGAAGCCTTGTTCGATGCCCATGGGCAGAAAGGGAATCGCAATGTCATCGAGGGCAAAAAGATCGTCGGGGACTATGATATTTTCCGGCCTGACGGCGGCCCGGCGCGTTTATTCCGGCCCTTGTGGATGCGAACGTATCGCTATTTACAGGTGAACATTGTGACGGGTGATGAGCCGCTCGATATCGACGATCTGTATGGCATGTATACCGGTTATCCGTTTAAGGAGAATGCGAGCTTTAGCTGTAATGACACCACTTTAAAAACTTTATGGAATATCGGCTGGCGGACGGCGAGACTATGCGCCGGTGAAACTTATTTCGACTGTCCTTATTATGAGCAACTGCAGTATGAGGCTGATACGCGGATACAGGCGTTGATCTCGCTGTATGTCTCGGGGGATGACCGGCTGATGCGCAAGGCGATCACCGATTTTTATAACTCCCGGGTGGCGGAGGGATTGACGCAGGGCAGATACCCGAGTAACCGGTTACAAGTGATCCCGCCGTTCTCGCTTTTTTGGATCAGCATGATCTACGATTACTGGATGCACAGGAAAGACGATGCGTTTATCCGGGACAAGCTATTTGCAGTAAAAGGCGTGTTGAATTGGTATGAACAGCGGATCGATGCGTCCAAGGGCATGTTAGGGCCGATGTGGTGGTGGAATTTTGTGGACTGGAACATACATTTTCCCGGTGGCGTGCCCGATGGGGCTACGGATGGGAACAGTTCGATCCTGAGTCTGCAACTGGCGTATACGTTACAGCAGGCGGCGGCCCTGTTCGAATATTTTAAGGACTCATCGTCCGCGGGGCATTATGCGGGTCTTGCGAAGACGTTGGCGCGGGACACCTATACACGTTGTTTTGATCCCCGCAGGGGAGAGATGGCGAATACGCCGGAGAAGGCGAAGTTCAGTCAGCACGCGAGCATCATGGGGGTACTGACGGGAAGCATACCCGCTTCCGAGGCGAAGGCGGTGATGGATCATGTGTTGCATGACACTACATTAAGCCAGTGTACGTTCTATTACCGCTTTTATCTTACGCGGGCGTTGAAGAAGGCGGGGATGGCGGAGTTGTATTATGCTTCGCTCAAGCCGTGGCGGGAGATGATCGACAATGGGCTGACGACCTTTGCCGAGAACCCGGATCCTACGCGATCCGATTGTCACGCATGGAGCGCGAGCCCGGTATATGATTTCCTTTCTACCATTTGCGGGATCAATCCCGGTTCGCCGGGGTTCGGCACTGTGAGCATACGGCCGGCATTGGGCGAGCTTTCGGAAGTCCGGGGGGCGATGCCGCATCCGGCGGGCTTTATCCGGGTGCATTTTGTCAGGAAGGAGGGTGGCGGCGTCGCCGGGGAGGTTGAGTTACCGGCGGGGGTATCGGGAGAGTTTTATTGGGGTGGCCGGGAGATGCGGCTGCATGGCGGGAGGCAGGAGGTCAGGCTATGAGATGGAATAAAAATATACTGCGGATCATCGGGCTGGTGGCTGTGGCGGTCCTGACGGGGGGAATGCTGGGTGCGCAGCCCGCCTATAGGGTCGTACATTTTTCTTCTACACACAATTGTTTCCCCGATACCGCGAGGGCGTTTGGGCATCTCGACGGGGACAAGAAGCAGTTGCCAAAGGCCGGTCATTATGATGACAGTTCCGTGTTGCTGGTGATACCGCGGGGACTCCATGTGGGGAAGGCCGTGGACCTCGTTTTTTGGTTCCATGGCTGGCATAATAATATCGATACGGCGTTGCGGTTCTATGGGTTGGCGGATCAGATGGCTGCTTCGGGCCGGAATGCCGTACTGGTGTTGCCGGAGGCGGCGAAGAATGCGGCGGATAGCTATGGCGGGAAAATGCGGCAGGACGGGATGTTCAAATCATTGGTGGAAGATGTGGTCGATGAGCTGAAGCGGGATGGCGCCGTGCCGCGGGAGGCTGTGGCGGGGCATGTGGTGCTGGCGGGCCACAGCGGCGCGTATTCCGTGATCGCCGATATCCTGGATCATGGGCAGCAGGCCGTCGACGAAGTATTCTTATTCGATGCGTTGTATGGCCGTGTCAACACGTTTATGCATTGGGCGGAGGCTGCGGATCGTCATTTTGTGCATTGGTTTACGAATACCGGGTATGGCCCGGATGAAATGAGTGATACCATGATGACGGATCTGCGCCAGCGGGAGGTCGCGTTCGGGCTATGCGAGGAGGAATCCGTGAATCCGGCTATTCTTGCTGCGAACCGCATCCTGTTTATCCATAGTCCACGGACGCATAATGTGATCATCAACAATCCGGATGATTTTGCCTTGTTATTGAGGAGCAGTTTTTGTCTGCGAGGCGTTGCGAGAAAGGCGACCCCCTGAGTCGGGGATCGCCTATGGTATTATACACTTCTTCTCCCTGCGACTAGCGATACTATAAAGAGCACGATAAAAATAAAGAACAGGATCTTGGCGATAGACGCCGCGCCTGCTGCAATGCCGAAGAATCCGAAGATCGCGGCCACGATGGCGATGATCAGAAAAATTACAGTCCAGCGTAACATAGATTTTCATTTTAGTTAATAATGCTTACTTATGCTAAACTTATGCCACGCCGGATTGTGTTTGGCGGCTTGGTAACTAATGAGTTAGTTGGCTGATCCGGCGATTCGAGCTGGGCTTTGCGGGACGGGCGATGGCATGGGAAAGGGTCGGGGACTGGAAGGCCGGCACTACAACGTTTTCGTAGAAATAAGTGTATAGATGACAGATATACACTAGATTGGAGTGATGAGAAAATTTGTATTGCTTGCCGGAACGGTTTTATTTGCGGTCGCCGCGTGGCCAAACGCTGCGTTTGCCCAGAAAGGGAAGGAGAAAGTTGTCAGGAACGCGGAAAAGGTAAGCGACCGGCAATTTTGGATCGAGGAGCTCGACAGGATCGCGCGGCCGGTGATGAGAAGTCTTGCGCATGACAGTCTGCGGATCAATATGCCGACGACGGTCTCCATCCATATCGACAATGCGGAATCGAGGCAAAAGGTCGCGTACCTGGAAATACTGGGAAGGACGCTGAGTGGTATCGCGCCGTGGCTGCAATTGGAAGGCGGTAGCGCTGCCGAGGAGAAGCTAAGAAATCAATACCGGGAATGGGCGCTGCAGGGGATGAAGAATGCACTCGATTCGAACGCCAGGGATTTCATGCGTTTCGATCTCGCGGGACAGCAGCTCGTGGATGCGTCCTACCTGGCGCTCGCGTTTATCCGCGCCCCCTGGCTCTGGCAACATCTCGATACGGTTACCCGGCGGCGGCTTGTGGCGTCCATCCGCACGACCAGACGGTTCAAACCGGTGTTTTCGAACTGGCTGCTTTTTTCGGCTATGAACGAGGCGTTCCTGGCCAATTTCGGTTATGAGTGGGACCCGATGCGCGTCGACTATGCCATGATGCAGCTGGAAGAATGGTACCGCGGTGACGGCATGTACTCCGACGGCCCCGGCTATGCCTTCGACTACTACAACAGCTATGTGATCCACCCCTATCTCGCCACCATCTGCGACATTATCGGCACCAGGACAAATGCCTACCGCGATCTGATCCCTAAGATCTATAAACGGAACGAACGGTATGCCATCATCCAGGAACGCCTGATCAATACGGACGGGACGTATCCTGCCACGGGCCGCTCGATCATCTATCGGGGTGCGGCTTTTCATCATCTCGCCTACATGGCCTGGTCGAGGAAACTACCGGCGCAACTGTCGCCGGCCAGCGTACGCTGTGCTTTGACTGCCGTGATCCGGAAGACGCTGGAAAGCCCGACGACCTTTACCAAGGCGGGCTGGCTCACCATCGGTTTATATGGTTCGCAACCGAGCCTGGGCGACTTTTACAACAATTCGGGAAGTCCTTATATCTGCACGAATATCTTTTTGCCATTGGGGCTTGCCGATACGGATGATTTTTGGGCCAAACCGGCGGAGAAATGGAGTGCGCAGAAGATCTGGAGCGGTGAGGATTTCCCCAACGATCACAGTGTGCGATAACAAATAATCGGTATCTTTAAGAGAAGCCGATTCCGATATAAACGATTGCTTGCATGCAAACCAAAGACTGCCTGTGTAGAGGTGTGCTGTCGGTTCTTTTGATGGCCATGTCTGCCATATCATACGCCGGAAATGGCCCCGGGGTCAAGTACCTTGGAATCGAACAAGGGCTTTCCAACAATGCCGTCACCTGTATCTGCCAGGATCAACGGGGGTTTATGTGGTTCGGAACCTACGACGCCTGAACCGCTACGACGGTTACGGATTCACCGTATATCGTAATGTGATCGGCGATTCGAGTTCCATCCCCTTTAATCAAATTGCAACTATCAGCGCCGACGGGCATAACCGGCTGTGGATCGGTGGGCAAAAGGGCATAACGGTCTATGACCCCGAAACCAATGAATTCACCCGGCTGGCCTATCTTTCCTGTGACGGCCGGGGCAGGGTGGAAGTGCGGGAGAATATTCATGTCGTTGCGGCGGTAGGGAGGGATATGCTGGCGGGTTCGCATACGAGCGGTCTGCTGGTCTTTCCATACGGCACCAGGACCGGTCAGCAGATAGCTTTGAAGGATGCAAAGAGCGGGAAGGGCAGTTATGATGTCTTTTGCATCGAACCCGATCCCTCCGGACAACGGGCCTGGATCTTTCTGCAGGGCAGGGGGCTTTATGTATTCGATCTTCGTACGGCATCGCTTTTGCCGGTGAACAACACCCTCCGCCAGTGTTTTAGCCTGAAGGTCGATCACCAGGGAAGAGTATGGGCCGGGTCCGACAATGGGTTGCAATATTTCGACAGCGCCCGGGGCTCGTGGTCGGAAAATGTGCTTCCGCAAAGGACGCGTGTGGTCAGCATTACGGTAGAAAGGAATAACGATCTCTGCCTGGGCACCGACGGATCGGGTTTATGGCGGCTGCGGGCAGCTGATGGGAAGACGATGCCTTTGCTGTCGGCGACCGGCGCTCCGCTAGTCAACAGCAATGCGGTCTATTCCATTTGTATGGACAAGGACGGCCGCAAATGGGTGGGTACGCTGCGCGGCGGCATCAGCGTCATCGAACCACAGAAGAGCACGTTTACGACTTTCACGGTTCCCGGACACAACAATCCCATCGACAATTTCATCCTTTCTTTTTGCGAAGAGAAGGACCATAATGTATGGATCGGCACGGATGGGGCCGGGCTTCGTCTCTGGAACCGAAGGACGGGGACGTTCAAAGCATATGTTCATGACCCGTCCAAGGCGGGGTCGATCTGCAACAATTTCATCACGGGCATCCTGCGAGACAGCAGGGACCGTCTATGGGTATCCACCTGGTTCGAAGGGATCGACAGGTTCAACCGGGGAACCGGGACCTTTAGCCATTTCAGCTGTTTCAACCCGGAAACCAATGTCGAAGAAAAGCATATCTGGAATATCATCGAGGACCGCGACGGACGCATCTGGGCCTGTGCAACCAACGAAGGCAGTCTTTATCTTTTCAATGAGGCCAGGCAACGATTCGAGCTGTTCGACGACCGGATCCAGGATCTGCAGGTGCTCTTCGAAGACCGCGAAGGAAATCTGTGGGGTGGTAACTACTCTTCGCTGATCCGGATCGACAGGGAGCATAAACATCACCAGGTCTTTCCCATGGATTATACCGTCCGCAGTCTTCACGAGGACCGATGGGGACGGTTCTGGGTAGGCACGCAGGAAGGGGGACTGCTGCTTTTCGACTGCCACAGCGGCAAGTATCAGCGTTTCACCACGGCCAATGGTCTGCCGGACAATACGGTCCTGCGTATCCTGGAAGACGCCGAGGGGAACCTGTGGATGAGTACCTACAACGGGCTTTCCGAATATTTACAAAAGGAACGCAGGTTTCGGAATTTCTCTACATCGGACGGGCTGCAAAGCATGCAATATAGTTTCAATGCGGCTTTGACCTTGTCCACCGGAGAGATGCTTTTCGGCGGCATCAAAGGCTTCAACCTGTTCATGCCGGACAGTGTGCACCGCCCGACCGGATTGCCGGAGATCTATCTTACGGGGGTACGTGTCCGCAATGAGGCGGTCGGCGGGAAATCGTCCTATGTGACCGGTACGACGGATGGCGCCATCACGGATCTGAAGGTGCCATTCAACCAGGCGATGCTTTCGCTGGATTTCACTGCACTGGAGTATGATTGTACGGACAAGCTGAACTATTCTTATTGTCTATGCGGATGGGATAAGGATTGGAATGATTCGAAGAGCAGCCGTACGGCCAATTATTCCAGTCTGCGGGAAGGCGACTATATCTTCAAGGTGCGGGTCAGCGGGGCAGACGGTACCTGGAGCCAGGGAAAGACGCTATTGCATGTGATCGTGCTGCCGCCGTGGTATCGTACGTGGTGGGCCTATCTCGGCTACCTGCTGATGGCGGCGGGCATCGTGATCTTCTATCTGCAGTACGCACGCTCCAAGTGGCGAATGCGGTACGAGGTCCGGCTGGCGCAGATGGAGACGGAAAAGGAAAAAGAGCTGATAGAACGCAAACTGTCCTTTTTCACCTATATCACCCATGAGTTCAGAAACCCGCTGACGCTGATCATCAACCCGGCAAAGGATCTCCTGGCCAAAGGACCATCGGACGAGCATACAGACGGACTTCAACTGATCCACCGGAATGCACAGCGGCTCCTGAGCCTGGTAGATCAGCTACTGTTGTTCAGAAAAGCCGAGAGCGGTCTCGATCAATTGAAACTGGCACAGGCAGACATCGGCGAGTTGTGCCGGCAGGTCTTTCTTTGTTTTGTCGATTCCGCCCGGTCGAAAGAGATCGACTACCGGTTCGAACGTCCTGCACATCCCCTTCTGCTGCAGGTGGATAAGGAGAAGATCGAGATCGTGTTGTACAATCTCATCTCGAACGCCTTGAAATATACGCCCGAAAAAGGAGTGGTCGTGGTCCGTGCCGGGGAATCGGCCGATGGCCAGGTCTTATTAGAGGTCCTGGATACAGGGACGGGTATTCCAGTGGAGGTAGGCGACCGGCTTTTTGACAAATTCTACCAGTTCCGGAGCAGTGAGATGACCTCGATCTCGGGTTTCGGCATCGGGCTTTATCTTGTCAAACAATTCGTGGAGGCGCATCTGGGAAAGATCACCTACGAAAGCAACCAGGGCAAGGGAACGGTTTTCCAGGTCTTTCTGCCTCTTTCCCAAGGAGCGACCGGCACAGCTACGGCTGCCTACGGGCTGCCCGAGGGGCTATCTGCCCTGGTTCGCGAGATAGCCGAAGAGACCCCGGCTGAAACGCCCCCCGACTGCGGTGAATCGATCACGGACAAGCCGGGTCTGCTTGTAGTCGACGACGATCCGCAACTGCTGAATTATGTCTGCCAGATATTCGAACACCGGTTTATTCTGTTTCGGGCGCTTAACGGGGAGGACGGTCTAAGGCTGGCGCGTGAACACCGGCCCGATCTGATCATCTCGGACCTGCATATGGATGGAATTTCCGGGATCGAAATATGCGAGACCATCAAAAATGACCCGGTGCTGGGGCAGACGCCGGTGATCCTGCTAACCGCTTCGACATCCGCCAATTACAAACTGGAGGGGGTGAAGCATGGGGCGGACGATTATATTACGAAACCCTTTGACCGGGATCTGCTGGTTGCGCGGGTGGGGGCGTTGCTGGAAAGCCGTAACCGGGTCGAGCAGTCCATCTATCATACCATTGTCCATGGCGTCGACAAGTCCCGGCTGACATCCGAGGACAAGGAGTTCCTGGAACGTGTGACGGCCGCGATCGAGGACCATATAGAGGATGACGATTTCTCGATCCCCAAGCTGTCGGTGGAGCTGGGGATGAGCCATTCCAAGATCTACCAGAAACTAAAAGATGTCACCGGCCACAGCCTTAATGTCTTTATCCGGGGGATCAGGCTGAAAAAAGCGGCCGAGCTGTTTATCAATTCCAGCTACAATGTCAACGAGGTTGCGGTTATGGTGGGCATCAGCGACGGCCGGTATTTCCGCGAGCAGTTCCACAAGCAGTTTGGCATCAACCCATCCGATTATATAAAGAAGTACAGGAAGGTCTTCTCGGCAAAGTACCAGATGGTCAAAAATGTGAATTCACCCCCTAATTCCTGAGATTGTCCCCCCTATGCCTCTGGCAGGCCTGCGTTATTTTGCCATAAATTCCAGCAAAACCAACGATTATGAGAAATTGCCTGCCAAAAGCAAAGGTCCTGGCGCTGCTTTCGCTTTGCCTAGTCTTTTCCTACGCATTAATGGCGCAGCAAACGGCCGTCCATGGACGGGTCACTTCGAAGGACCGGGATAGCGTGCTATCCAATGTTACGGTCCAGGTCCGGGGCGCCAACCGGGCTGTTCAGACTGACGACAATGGCGCCTTTACCATCGAGGTCGATCCGAAGGCCACGCTCGTCTTTAGCCGAATTGGTTTCGAGACGCAGACGGTCCCGCTAAACGGCCGCCATTCCCTGAACGTCGTTCTTGTCGCCTCCAATCAACAGATGACCGATGTCGTCGTGGTGGGATATGGAACGCAGAAGCGGATCGATGTCACCGGCGCCGTTTCCTCCGTTCCCAAGAGCCGGCTTTCCGAGCTACCTGTTACCAACCTATTCCAGGCTGTCGAGGGTTCGGTGCCCGGCGTTTCCGTCTCCAACACTTCCTCCGTGCCGGGCGCAACACCCGGCGTACTGGTCCGGGGCCAGAATTCGATAGCCGCCAATACGGGACCGTATATCGTGGTGGATGGTTTTCCGCTGACTGGCACCAACGGGTCGATCAATGATATCAATCCGAATGACATTGCCTCGGTGGAGATACTAAAAGATGCTTCGGCCACGGCCATCTATGGTACCAACGGCTCGAACGGCGTCATCCTGATCACCACCAAACGCGGGATCTCGGGTAAGCCGGCGATCCGGCTCAGCACCTATACCGGTTTGGATAAGGTGGCACATTTTCTCGAACCCAGGGATGGTCCTTCGTATGTCCAGAAATACAAGGATTTTATGACGGAGACCAAGCAGGTTCAGACCGGCCCTGTGCCAAATGCCAGCGAACTGCCCAATTACAATGCGGGTAAGACTACGGACTGGATGAAGCAGGTGACCCAGCAGGGTGTGACTACCGATAATAATCTTAGCCTTTCAGGCGGTTCAAAGGATGTCCGGTATTTTATCTCCGGTGAGTATATGAAGCAGAAAGGGGCCGTCAAGGGGTATCAATATCATCGTGCGGGGGTCCGGGCCAATCTCGATATCAATGTTACGGACTTCCTGACTGTTGGGACATCGGCATATTACTCCTATAATAATTATGACGGCGGGCAGGCGAACCTGTTATTTGCCACGGCTATGAGTCCTTACGGCGTCGAGTATAATGCGGACGGGACTTATAATATCTATCCGATGTATCCGGAGCTGCTGTATACCAACCCGCTGCTTGGGCTGTACACGACCAATGTCAATCATACTTCTACTTTCGATGGGAATGGCTATGCGGAGATAAAGTTCAGCGGCATATTAAAGGGGCTCAAGTACCGGTTCAACGGAGGTTCGAGCTTTGTGCCGGCTGCGATCCAGACGTATACAGGTAGAGACGCCAATAATTTATTAGGTCAGGCTACCACTTATAATTCCGAGACGAACCATTACCTCCTGGAGAATATACTTACCTACACCCGGGATTTCGGGGCGCATCATATCGACTTCACGGGGCTTTACAGCGCAGAGCAGCGGAAATATTTTGTGGATGCTTTTACGGCCACGGGTTTTGTGAACGATCTGCTTACCTATAACAATATCGGAGCAGCGGCTACGCTGACGCCGTCCAGCGTTTATCAATCGAATGATGTGACGCCGCCGCCGGGCAATACCAATGTCGGCAACAAGGGCTCCTACCAGTCCAAATACAACAAGGTCTCGCAGATGGCGCGTATCAACTACTCTTATAACGACCGTTACCTGCTGACGCTTACCGCGCGCCGTGACGGCTCTTCCGTATTTGGCGCCAATACCACCAAGTATGGATTGTTTCCTTCGGCGGCCATCGGTTGGAATATCAGCCAGGAAACCTTTATGAAGAGTGTCAATTTCGTGACCAACCTGAAGCTTCGCGGTTCGTATGGAAAAACAGGTAACCAGGCCATCGACCCATATGGAACGATCACCACGGATAACTCGGTGCAAAATACCATGAACGGACTGACGACTATCGGGGTCATCGGAGGCAACTTAGGCAATGCGGACCTGCACTGGGAGAGTACGACGCAGGCCAATATCGGTCTCGATTTCGGTATCGTACAGAACAGGATCGTCGGTAATATCGACGTGTATCATAGCAATACCAGCGGGCTCATCCTAAAAAGACAGATTCCGGGTATTACCGGGTATACCAACATCCTGGACAATATAGGTAAGACGACCAACCAGGGTATCGAGGTAACATTAACTACGCGCAATATCGAGATGAAGGATTTCAAGTGGGAAACGATGATCAACTATTCCGCGAATAAAAACAAGATCGTCGATCTCTATGGCGACCGGAAGAGCGATACCGGCAACGTCTGGTTCGTCGGCCATCCGATAGGCGTGATCTATGATTATGTGCGGCAGGGCGTCTGGCAGCAGGGCGAAGATCCCAGCAAACAGGACCCGACGGCGTTGCCCGGCGATCTCAAATTCGCCGATATCAACCACGATGGCAAGGTCACGGCGGCCGACAAGACGATCCTTGGGCAGACCGCGCCGAAATGGACGGCCGGCATGACGAACACCTTTGCTTACAAGAACTTTCATCTCAGCGTCTTTATACAGACGGTGCAGGGCATCATCAAAAACGATGGGGATCTCAACTATGTAGACGAAACCGGCAGGCGCAATACACCTGCGGCCGTCGGTTATTGGACCCCCGACAATAAAAGCACTTACTGGCCGGCGCTATCTTATTTCAACACCCGCGGGTATGGGTATGCGCGGAATGCCTCCTATACCCGGCTGAAGGATGTCACCATCAGCTATACGTTCCCCGAGAAGGCGTTGGAGAAGGCCCACCTGGGCGGGCTGACTATCTATGCCACCGGGTCGAATCTTTACACCTGGACGAAATGGATCGGTTGGGACCCCGAGAACAACTATGCCACGCGGGGCTCGTCGACCTGGGCCAGCAACTATCCCGAGGTCAGGAGCATCATTTTCGGACTCAATCTTTCTCTACGTTAAAACTCCCAAATATGAAAAGCAACATTCTAGTATATGTTTTTAGCGTTTTGGGTGGGATAGGAATCTTATTCGGATGTAAGAAAAGCTATCTTGCCGAGACGCCTTATTCTTCCTATTCACCCGCTACGCTGACCGATTCGCTCGGTTTTGAAGCGGCGGTGGATGGGATGTATTACCAGGTGAGCCTGTATTATACCTATTCCGATCACCAGGGCTGGCCGGGCGTCTGGCAGGTAGGCACCGATGTCGCTTTTGCCACGCAGCCGGAGGGGATCGAGGTGCCGTATTACAATTATGCCACGCTTATCTCGACGGATGTGGCCGCGAATTTCGAATGGACCTGGGCGTACAAACTGATCAGCGATGCCAACAGTATCATCGCCAATATCGAAAGTCCGAATGTCAAGGGGCTCAGCGCTTCGACGATCGCGGACATCGATGGAGAGGCCCATTTCATGCGGGGGTATGCTTATGAGCAGCTGGCCATTTGTTTTGGCGGTGTGCCGCTTGTGACGAAGCCGTTGACGGCGCCGAAGACCGACTATGTCCGCGCTTCGCTCGATTCCGTGAATGCGCAGATCGCCGCCGACCTGCAATTTGCGGCCAGCAATTTACCCGATATTACGGCGGTGCCTAAGAATTCCGCCGGACCGATGTATGGCCGTGCGAATAAGTATATGGCGATGCAGGAGCTGGCCGAATGTTATATCCGGATGAAGCAGTTTGCACAGGCGGAGCAGCAGACGCAGGCTATTATCAATAGCGGGCAGTTTAGTCTTGTGAACAAGCGGTATGGCGTTCATACCAGCCTGCCGGGCGACCCTTTTTCCGATATGTTCGTTTATGGCAACCAGCGGCGCAGCCAGGGTAATACGGAGGCCATTTGGGTACTCGAGCAGCAGAATCCGAGCAACGTACCCGGCGGTAGCTCCGGCAGCGGCCAGCAAAGGCGGAACTGGGGTGCGGCTTATTATAAGGAGACGGGCATGGCGATCTGCGATTCCCT
The DNA here is from genome assembly GCA_035550615.1 of Puia sp. Taxonomy (GTDB): domain Bacteria; phylum Bacteroidota; class Bacteroidia; order Chitinophagales; family Chitinophagaceae; genus Puia. Next base: position 2,353 of record DASZOW010000080.1, on the reverse strand, counting down.
CGGCGGACGGGGTATCGGCCGGATGCGTTTGAGCAATTGGGTATTGTATAACCTGTATGATAACGGGGATATGCGTAATTCGGAATGGAATATCCGGCGGCATTATTGGTACAATGATCCGACGCAGCCTTCCTTGTTCGGGAAGCCGGTGCCATATAACAATTCCGATACGATCTATATCATCTGTCCGCATACGACCAAGTGGTTTTGTTTCGATCCCAATGACGTTTTCGGCTATGCGACGATCAAGGATTATATGATCATGCGACTGGGCGAAACGTATCTTTTGCAGGCGGAGGCGCAGGTGGGTGAAGGGCATACGACCGATGCGGCTGCTTCTATCAATGCTTTGCGGACGCGGGCAAATGCGCCTTTGGTTAGTGCGGGCCAGATGACGCTGGATTTTGTCCTTGACGAGCGGGCGCGTGAGCTGATCGGGGAAGAGAACCGGCGGATGACGTTGATGCGGACGGGGACGTTGGTGAAGAGGGTGCAGGCGCTGAATAGCACGTCGGTAGTGAATCCTGTGACCAATCTGACCGATAAGGCGCTGCTTTTGCCGATTCCGCAGAATGAGATCTATTTGAATAAAGATGCTGTGCTTACGCAGAATCCAGGTTACTAATATATGAGAACATTTCTTTGTATCTGGGCGCTGTTTTTGAGTTTTTTTTCGGGCGCCCAGACTTTTAATCCGGCCAGCAAGGGGAACGCTCGGGGATTGGGTTCGGCCAGCAAGGCGACCCATACGTTTGCTTTGGGGGACAGCAGTTTTTTATTAGATGGCCGGCCTTTTCAGATGATCTCGGGGGAGATGCATTATACCCGGGTTCCGCGTGAGGCGTGGCGGGCCCGCATGAAGATGGCGAAGGCGATGGGGTTGAACACCATCGGGACATACGTTTTCTGGAATGTGCATGAGCCGGAGAAGGGGCGATTCGATTTCAGCGGAAATAATGATGTTGCGGCCTTTGTTCGAACGGCTTGGGAGGAAGGGCTTTGGGTGGTGCTGCGGCCTTCGCCGTATGTTTGTGCGGAGTGGGAGTTCGGCGGCTATCCTTACTGGCTGGAAAAAGAGAAGGGGCTGGTGGTCCGCAGCAAGGATCCGCTCTATTTAACGGAATACCGGCGATACATCCGCGAAGTGGGCAAACAGCTTGCACCGCTGCAGGTCAACCACGGCGGTAATATCCTCATGATCCAGGTGGAGAATGAATACGGGTCTTATGGGAGCGACAAGGAATACCTGGACATCAACCGGAAGATGTTTATCGATGCGGGATTCGACGGACTGCTGTACACTTGTGATCCGGCAAAGGATGTATCTCGTGGGTATTGTCCGGGATTGCTTCCGGCGATCAATGGGACCGATGATGTGGCGAAGGTGAAGCGGCTGGTGCGAACGTATCATGGCGGGCGGGGGCCGTTTTATATTGCGGAATGGTATCCCGCCTGGTTCGACTGGTGGGGTGCGCCGCATCATACTGTTCCGGCGGCCAGGTATGCCGCGCGACTGGATTCCGTCCTTTCGGCAGGGTTATCGATCAATATTTATATGTTTCATGGGGGAACGACGCGTGGGTTTATGAATGGGGCGAATGTCAATGATCACAGCCCCTATGAGCCGCAGATCAGCAGCTATGATTATGATGCGCCGCTCGACGAAGCCGGGAATGCTACGCCCAAGTTCATGGCGTTTCGCGAGGTGATCGGGCGGCATTTGGGGGTTGCTTTGCCTGCGGTGCCTGCGGCGAAGGTAGCCGTCAACACGCCTGCGGTGCGGTTTACGGGGGCGGCTTCGGTTTTTGATATTTTGCCCGGTGCAGTTTTTTGCGATACGCCGCTGACGTTCGAGGATCTCGGGCAGGCGTATGGGTATGTTTTGTATAGAACCGAGATTGTTTTTGGCGGCGCGGGGACGCAAGCGGATGGGGCTGGTGGCGCGCTTCGCGACTCGGGGGTGCTTCGGATCGGGGGGCTGCGGGATTATGCGATCGTGTTTTTAGATGGCCGCAGGGTGGGAGTACTCGATCGGCGGAAGAAGGAGGATAGTCTTGTGCTTCGGTCGGCCCGTGGGCGGGCGCGATTGGATATTTTGGTCGAGAATTTGGGACGAGTCAATTTTGGGCCTTATCTTTTGCACAATCTAAAAGGGATCGTGGGGGCTGTGAGGTTTGCGGGGCGGGAGTTGAAGGGGTGGAAGATGTATCGGCTGCCCATGAGTGAGCCGGTGAGTTTTGCGGGTGGGAAGGTGGCAGGGGAGGCACCGGTTATACGGAAGGGGATCCTCAGGTTGGAGCGGCCGGCGGATACCTATCTCGATATGAGCCATTGGGGGAAGGGATGTGTGTGG
>DASZOW010000079.1:0-17375 GCA_035550615.1 Puia sp. | reverse complement strand
GTAACTTTCCGTCTGCTATCAAGGCGGTGGCGGAATGGTTCCCTAAAAAGGAGCGGGCGCTTGCGACAGGGATCTTCAATTCGGGTGCGAATATCGGGGCGGTTGTGGCGCCGATTGCGGTGCCGCTCATCCTGGCGGCTTATGGCTGGCAGATGGCTTTTGTCGCCACCGGGGCGCTTGGTCTGATCTGGCTTGCCTTTTGGTTGTTCCTGTATGAGATACCCTCGAGGAAAAAGAAACTGAGCAAAGCAGAGTTCGATCATATCCATAGCGACGACACTTCAGTCGAAACGACGGCAGGCAGCCGCGTGTCCTGGAAACGTTTGTTGGCTGTGCGGCAGACCTGGGCGTTTGTATTCGGTAAATTCTTCACCGATCCGGTCTGGTGGTTCTATCTTTTCTGGCTGAATGGATATTTCCACGATGTTTTTCACCAGGATACAAAGAAGATCACGTGGCCGTTGGTCGTCATCTATTCCTGCACTACGGTGGGCAGTATCTGGGGTGGTTGGCTTTCCGGTTACCTGATCAAGAAGGGATGGCCTGTTTATAAAGCCCGGAAGACGGTGATGTTCATTTTTGCGCTTTGTGTAGTTCCGGTGGTGGCTGCGGGCTATCTTCACAATATGTGGTTGATCACGGCGGTCATCAGTCTGGCCGCGGCGGCTCACCAGGCATGGAGCGCCAATATCTTTACGACGGCTTCGGATATGTTCCCCAAGAAGGCGGTGAGCTCTATAACGGGTATCGGCGGGATGGCCGGTTCTATCGGCGGCATTATCTTTCAGCCGTCGGTAGGGATGCTGTTGGATTATTTCAGCAAACACGGCAACAAGACACTAGGGTATACGGTCATCTTCCTGATCTGCGGGTCGGCGTATCTGATAGCCTGGTTGGTTATGCATCTGTTTGCGCCGAAGCAAAAGCGGGTTCAGCTGGATTGATGAGGAAAGCCCCGCGGCGACTCAGGATGGCTTAAGGCTCGAGGAGCGGACTGTGAGCTCGGTGTTCAGCACTCTCGTTTCGAACTTAGTCACGGGGTGTTTGCTTTCGATGATCTGGATGAGCATCTCCATCGCTACCTGGCCCATTTCGAAGGCCGGTTGCCGAACGCTGGTCAATGCCGGATGAAAGATGTCTGTGAGCAGGGAATTGGTGAATCCTACGATGCCCATGTCTTCCGGTACGCGGATCTTCTTTTTAGCCAGGGCGGCGAGGCATCCTGTCGACAATTTATCACTGGCTGCTACAATAGCATCGGGGCGGTTCTTTGAAGCGAGCAGGCTTTCCACGGCTTCGTCTGTTTCGCTGTCGATCAGGCCTCCGTATTTACAATATTTTATCAGCGATTCGTCAAAAGGAAGGTGGTGATCGGCCAGGGCTGCCTTGTAACCTGCCAGTCGCTCTTTGGTGATCGAGAGGTGTGGCGAGATGGTCAGGTGGGCGATGCGCTTGAATCCTGAACGGATGAGGTGTTCGGTGGCCTGATAAGCTCCATTGAAGTTATTGGCGATGACCTTATGGGTAGGCATTTCTTCGGTGATGCGGTCGAAGAAAACGATCGGGAGGCCTTTGTCGTGGAGCTTACTGAGATGTGACAGGTCCGTCGTTTCGGTGGACAGGGAGATCAGCAGGCCGTCTACGGACCGGGAGGCCAGGTATTGGGTATTGGCGACCTCGCGTTCGAAGGATTCGTGGCTTTGGGAGATGATCACGTAATAGCCTTTTTTGTAGGCTACGGATTCGATGCCGTTGATCACCTGCGAGAAGAAATTGTTGGCGATCTCGCAGACGACGATGCCGATGGCACGGCTGCGCTTCTCCTTTAGGCTTTGGGCGATGGGGTTGGGCCGGTAGTTGAGCTTTTCCGCGTATTCGAGCACCAGTTTCCTGGTTTCGGCGCTAATCTCATAACTGCCCCTCAACGCCCGGGATACGGTTGAGGTAGAAAGACCGAGCGCTTTTGCGATGTCTTTTATTGTAATTGCTTCGTACTTCATTCCTTAGTGAATTAAAATTAATGTTATTTTCGAACAATTAATAAATTGTCTGCCATGCTCTCCTATCCCGTACGTATAGCGTTGATCGCCGCGCTGGGTGGTTTTCTCTTTGGTTTCGAGACCGTCGTCATTTCCGGGGCGGAACAGACGCTGGAACATCTGTGGCAGCTGAGCAAGTTCACTCAGGGATTTACTGTGTCGTCGAGTTTGATAGGAACGATCCTGGGGTCTTTTTTTGCCGGTATTCCGGCAAAGCGTTATGGCCGTAAGAAGGTGCTGCAGGTGATAGCGATCATGTTCATCGTCGCCGCTTTGGGTTGCGCTTTCGTTTCGGCGTGGGGGTTATTTATCATCTATAGGATCATCGGGGGCCTGGCAGTCGGTGCGTCCTCGGTGATTGCGCCGATGTATATCTCGGAGATCTCGCCGGCGCCACTCAGGGGCCGGTTGGCCGGGTCGTTCCAGGTGAATATCGTGGCGGGGATCGTGGTGGCTTATTTAACCAACTATTTTTTTACCAGTCTGCAGCTGGTCGATTCCTGGCGTTGGATGCTTGGCGTTATGGTCGTGCCTTCGGTGATCTTCGCGATCCTGCTGGCCGCTATTCCGGAAAGTCCGCGCTGGCTGATCCTCAACAATCAGGAAGCCGTGGCGCTGCCTATTCTACAGCGACTGGGAGAAACGAACACGAGCCTGGTTGTGAGCACCATACGGGAATCTGTGAAAGAGCATCACGAGTCGCTTTTCCAGTCCCGTTATTCCAAACCGATCCTCTATGCCATGCTGCTGGCGATGTTCAACCAGCTTTCCGGGATCAATGCGATCCTTTATTATGCGCCGCGTATTTTTGAGCTGGCAGGGTTCAATAAAACGCAATCGTTCAGTCAACCCATCTTTATCGGGGTCGCCAATCTGATCTTTACCCTGCTGGCGATGACGGTCATCGATAAATTCGGGCGTAAGACGCTTTTGATCATCGGATCGTTTGGGATGATACTGTTCCTGGGGCTTACGGCCTGGGCTTTTTCGGGTGATCTCAGCGGCAATAGTCATCTGCTGCTTTATCTGATAGGGTTTATCGCTTTTTTTGCTTTTTCACAGGGTGCTGTCATCTGGGTATTCATCTCGGAAATCTTCCCGAACTCCGTGCGTTCACAAGGTGGTTCATTGGGGAGTTCCACCCATTGGATCATGGCGTGGATCATCACTACCGTTTTCCCGGGTATCGTCGAGGGAAGCAAATCAGGCGGATATTATTCGTTCGTGTTTTTTGCTATCATGATGGTCCTGCAGCTGATCTTTATCTGGCGGGTGATGCCGGAGACTAAGGGCCGTACGCTGGAAGAGATCCAGAAGGAGTTGGGGATCTCGTAAATTTTCGAAGGATAATTTAAATCATCAAAATATGAAAATGATGCTTTTTTCCGCGCTGATGGCCCTGACGGCCGTTCCTGTGTTCGCTCAGTCCAGGGATGAGCAGGCCGTTGCCGCTTCTGTAGAAACGCTGCGTAAAGCGCTGATCGATCCCGACAAAGCTACGCTCGATGCGCTTGTCGTCGACGAGCTGACCTATGGCCATTCCAATGGCAATATCCAGGATAAGGCCATGTTCGAAGAAGCTTTGCTCAACAAGTCCTCCGATTTTGTCACCATCGATCTTACTCAACAGACCATCAAAGTGGTCGGGAATACGGCCTGGGTACGTCATATTCTTTCCGCTACTACCAATGATGGCGGTAAGCCCGGCGCCGTGCGGCTTTCCATTTTGCTCGTTTGGGTCAAGCAGAAGGGACAGTGGCGGCTTTTGGCGCGGCAGGCGGTGAAGGCGCAGGCATAGGTGGTTACCAGTGTTTTCCAAGCGGAAACAGCTCCTAATGGGTGGGCTTTTACCATGACAGTGCATGATGGTTCAACGGCCTTTCCGTTTTACATTTGGCGATCGTTTGTACAGCCATATTGAAAATCACTGGTATACATGCAAATATTACTTGGCATTTTCTTCCATTTTATTGGTGGATCCGCTTCAGGCAGTTTCTACATTCCCTATAAAAAGGTAAGAGGCTGGGCTTGGGAAAGCTATTGGATCATCGGCGGGCTTTTCTCGTGGCTCATCGTTCCGCCCCTGGCGGCATGGCTGACCGTTCCGCATTTTACCGAAATCATCGCACATACCGATGCGTCGACATTTTGGTGGACCTATTTCTGGGGTGTCCTTTGGGGTATCGGCGGGTTGATGTATGGACTGGGCATGCGTTATCTGGGGATGTCGCTTGGCAATTCGGTCCTGCTTGGATTTACGTCGGCCTTTGGCGCGCTGGTTCCCAGCATCTATTATAATTTTGTTCCGACGCCGGGCAAGACGACCTTCCATGAACTGCTGACCACGCCCTGGGGCAAGATCGTATTGGCCGGGGTTGTGCTTTGTCTGCTAGGGATCTTCATCTGCGGCAGGGCGGGGGTACTTAAGGAAAAGGAATTGCCGGAAGAAAAGAAGAAGGAGAGTATCCAGGAGTTCAACCTGGTAAAGGGGCTGGTCGTTTGTATCATTTCCGGTATCCTCAGCGCCTGTTTCAACTATGGTATAGAAGCGGGCTCGCCGATGGCGCATGTCGCCAACGATCTCTGGAAACAGGCGAATCCCGGTGCTACCACCGAGTTCCTGTATCAAAATAACGTCACTTATATCGTCCTGCTCTGGGGTGGGCTGACCACGAACTTTATCTGGTGTATGTTCCTCAACGCGCGTAACCGGAGCTTTGGCGATTATACGAATAAGAAATCTCCGCTGACAAGAAACTATTTCTTTTCCGCTTTGGCCGGGACCATCTGGTTCCTGCAGTTCTTCTTCTATGGAATGGGCGAGAGCCGTCTGGGCAATGGGGCCAGCTCGTGGATCCTGCATATGGCGTTTATCATCCTCGTGGCCAATTTGTGGGGGTTTGCGTTGAAGGAATGGAATGGCGTGAGCAAAAGAACAAAAACTACTATTCTCATAGGCATCCTGGCCATCCTGTTATCGGTATGGCTGGTTGGTTATGGGAATTCACTAAAATAAGAGCATTATGTCTGTTACTACCAAGAAATTTAAACATGTCAGCTACCTGTGGGATGAGAAGAAGGCCGCCGAGCTGGCCGGTGACGAAGTAGCCTTACTCATATATCGTTCCAATCTGCTGGGCGCCGATCTGCGTCTCACCAATTATGGCGGCGGCAATACCTCTTGCAAGGCCATGGCCAAAGATCCGCTGACCGGCGCAGAGACCGAGGTGATGTGGGTGAAGGGATCGGGCGGCGATCTGGGAACGCTGAAACGCAGCGGGCTTGCTGCGCTTTATGTCGACCGGCTGTTGGCATTGAAGAAGATCTACCGCGGGATCAAGCATGAAGATGAGATGGTGGCGCTTTTCAACCATTGCATCTATGACCTCAATTCCAAGGCGCCATCTATCGATACGCCGTTGCATGGTTTTTTGCCCTTTGCGCACATAGACCATCTGCATCCCGATGCGGCGATCGCTATTGCGGCGGCCAAGGATGGCAAGAAGATTACGCAGGAGCTGTTCGGCGGCAAGATCGGCTGGGTGGAATGGCAGCGTCCCGGGTTCGACCTGGGGCTGAAACTCAAGCAATGTCTGGATGAGAATCCCGGGATCAGGGGTATCATGCTAGGCTCGCATGGTTTGTTTACCTGGGGAAATACGGCGTACGAGAGCTACATCAATACACTGGAAGTTATCGAAACCTGTGCGCAGTATTTAGAAGATCATATCGGTAAAAAGGCGCCGGTGTTTGGCGGGGCACGGATGCAATCCCTTCCGAAGGAAGAGCGGCTGTCCAAGGCTGCGGCATTGGCTCCCGTGCTGCGTGGGTTCTGTTCTTCGCATGTGAAGATGGTCGGCCATTTTACCGATGATGAGCGTGTCCTGGAATTCATCAACTCCAATGATCTGGCGAGGCTGGCGCCGATGGGGACCAGCTGTCCCGATCACTTCCTGCGTACCAAGATCAGTCCGCTGGTGCTGGACCTTTCCACCTCGCAGGATCTCGAAGATGTAAAAGCAATAAAAGAAAAGCTGGCCCCGCAGTTCGAAAGCTACCGGCAGATGTATGCGAAGTATTACGATACATGCAAACATCCCAATAGCCCGGCCATGCGCGATCCCAATCCGGTGGTGATCCTTTATCCGGGGATCGGGATGTTTACCTTCTCCAAGGACAAGCAGACGGCACGTGTGGCGGCGGAGTTCTATGTCAATGCCATCAATGTCATGAAGGGAGCGGAGGCCGTTTCGTCCTATACGTCGCTGCCGAGACAGGAAGCATTCGATATCGAATACTGGTTACTGGAAGAGGCCAAGCTGCAACGGATGCCGAAGCCGAAGGCGCTGTCGGGTCGCGTCGCCCTTGTCACGGGTAGCGCCGGCGGTATCGGTAAGGCTATCGCCCGCAAATTTGCCGAAGAAGGCGCCTGTGTGATCATCAATGACAATGACGAACAACGGCTCGAGGCCGCCCGCAAGGATTTCCAGCAGCTGTATGGACGCGATGCATTTATCGGGGAGGTGCTGGATGTCACGAATGCCGAAGGCATACGTAAAGCCTATCGTGCCGCCGCCGTAGCCTTTGGCGGGGTAGACATCGTCGTCAATTGTGCCGGATTATCGATCTCCAAGCCTATCCAGGATCATACCGAAAAGGACTGGGACATACTGTACGATGTGCTGGTGAAAGGCCAGTTCCTGGTGACCCAGGCGGGGGTAGAGATCATGCGTAAACAGGGCATCGGCGGCGATATCCTGAACATCGCCAGCAAGAATGGACTGGTATCCGGTCCCAACAATGCCGCTTATGGTTCTGCGAAGGCTGCCCAGCTTCATCTGAGCCGGCTGAATGCGGCCGAGCTCGGCGGGGATAAGATCAGGGTCAATGTGGTAAATCCGGATGCCGTGATCTCCGACAGCAAGATCTGGGAAGGCGCGTGGGCGGAAGGCCGGGCCAAGGCATATGGGGTCAAGGTGGAGGAGTTGCCTGCCTATTATGCCAAACGCACTCTGCTGAATGAGATCATTCTGCCTGAAGATATCGCCAATGCCTGTTTTGTCTTTGTCGGCGGGTTGATGAATAAATCCACCGGCAATGTGCTGAACGTTGACGGCGGCGTAGCTATGGCCTTTGTACGATAAATTATTGCCCATGCAACGTGTTGCCTTTGTCATGCAGCTTCGTGCCGGTTTTGAAGCAGAATACCGGCGGCGTCATGATGATCTATGGCCGGAGCTGGCGACCCTGCTGCGGGATACCGGTATCAGAGAATATTCGATATTTTTGGAGGAGAGAACCCTGCAGCTGTTCGGCTTCCTCCAGATAGACGACGCCTCGAAACTGGATGCGCTTCCTGAGCAGCCGGTGATGCAGCGTTGGTGGGCCTATATGCAGGATATCATGGAAACGAATCCTGATGATATACATTCACCGGTATCGGTGCCGTTGAAAGAGGTTTTTTACATGCCCTGAGCCGCTTGCGGCTCGTCCCCCGGGGATAGATATTATAAATTAGATTATTATGCAGATAGAGAAATATAAGATCGAGGAACATAACCAGAGCCTGTTGAAGGAGCATCGTCGCAGGCTGGATTTTGTTACCGCAGGTTTGCGTGATCCCGAAGCCGTGATCCGCAAGCTGGTGGATTTCCAGGTGGCGATCCCGAGCTGGGCGCTGGGCACCGGCGGGACCCGTTTTGGCCGTTTTTCCGGTGGCGGCGAACCTCGCAGCCTGGAGGAGAAGATCGAAGACGTAGGGCTGCTGCATGCCCTGAACCGCTCCAGCGGCGCCATCTCGCTACATATCCCCTGGGATATACCGCGGAATGCGGCTGCTATCAAGGCGCTGGCGGCGCAGCATGGGCTTCGATTCGACGCCATGAACTCGAATACCTTCCAGGATCAGCGTGATCAGAAATATAGCTATAAGTTCGGTTCCCTGCAAAACGTCCGGAAAGAGGTGCGCAGGCAGGCCATCGATCATAATTTAGAGGTGATCCGGTATGGCGTGGAGCTCGGCTCCGAATCACTTACCGTGTGGCTCTCTGACGGTTCCTGTTTCCCCGGTCAGCTGAATTTCCGCCAGGCTTTTCAGCATACGCTGGAAGGTTTGCAGGAGATCTATGCCGCTTTGCCGGCGGACTGGAAGCTGTTTGTCGAATACAAGGCCTTCGAGCCCAACTTCTACTCGATGACGGTAGGCGACTGGGGGCAGTCTTTGCTATATGCCTCGAAGCTGGGGCCTAAGGCATATACCCTGGTGGATCTCGGGCATCATTTGCCGAATGCCAATATCGAGCAGATCGTGGCATTGCTGCTGATGGAAGGAAAGCTGGGCGGTTTTCATTTCAATGACTCCAAGTATGGGGATGATGACCTGACCGTAGGCAGCATCAAACCCTATCAGCTGTTCCTTATCTTCAATGAGCTGGTGGAGGGGATGGATGCCCGGGGTATGGATCACGCGCGTGATCTCGGCTGGATGATCGATGCCTCTCATAATGTCAAGGACCCGTTGGAGGATCTGCTGCAATCCGTGGAAGCCATCCTGCTCACATACGCCCAGGCGTTGATCGTCGATAGGTCTACGCTTGTTGCGGCGCAACAAGCCAACGATACGGTGGCGGCGCAGGAGGTTTTGCAGACCGCTTTCCGCACCGATGTACGCGCGCTGGTGGCGGAGGCCCGGCTGCGTGCGGGAGCCGCCCTGGACCCATTGGGTTTTTATCGCGGAAAAAAGGTACGTGAACATCTCATAAAGGAACGAGGCGCAGGCACCGTAGCCACGGGTCTATAGCGACCCGCTGCAAAAGAAGCAGTGTAATGAAGGTCATAGCCATTTTTGATATCGGAAAGACAAATAAAAAGCTTTTCCTTTTCGACGAGCAGTATAAGATCGTTTGGGAACAGTGTGAAGTTTGCGAACAGACGACAGACGAGGACAACGACCCTTGTGAAGACGTCGTCCGGCTTACTGAGTGGGTGCACCGGTCGCTGGCGAAGCTCGCGGGTTTGCGGGAGTTCGATATCCGGGCGATCAATTTCTCCGCTTATGGCGCCAGCTTTGTTTATATCGGGGAGCAGGACCGGCCTATAGCGCCCCTCTACAATTACTTAAAGGCGTATCCGGAGCAACTGAAAAAGAAGTTTTACGATACATACGGCGGCGAGATCACTTTCTCCATGCTTACCGCTTCTCCGGTACTTGGCAGTCTGAACTCCGGCATGCAGCTTTACCGCGTGAAGCAGGAGCGGCCGGAACTTTTTGTCGATATCAAGTATGCGTTGCATCTGCCGCAATATCTGAGCTTTCTGCTTACCGGCAAGGCCTGTTCCGATATCACGAGTATAGGGTGTCATACCAATCTCTGGAATTTCGCGCAAAAGAATTATCACGAGTGGGTATACCGGGAGGGGGTCATCGACAAGCTGGCGCCGATCGTGTCTTCGACGAGCGTATTGCCGGTGGCGCCGGAATTTGCGAACGGCGTAAAGGTGGGAATTTCCGGTATCGGGCTGCATGACAGTTCGGCGGCGATGATCCCTTACCTGGAAAGCTTTCGGGAACCTTTTGTGCTGATCTCTACGGGAACCTGGTGTATCTCGATGAATCCTTTTAACGATTCGCCGCTTACCGTGGCCGAGCTGCAAAAAGATTGTCTTTGTTATATGAGCTATCAGGGGCGGCCCGTCAAGGCTTCACGGCTTTTTGCCGGCTATGAGCATGAGCAGCAGGTGCAACGGCTGGCGGCGCATTTCCAGACCCAACCGGCCCGGGTGGCTACGATAGATTTTGACGCCGATTGTATCGACCGGTTGCGCAGCCGGCAGGAGTCGGATGATCTTGTAACCGACCATGCGCCAGTGGCCGCTTCGGTATTCCATCGACGCGCATTAAACAAATTCGGCAGTTTTGAGGAGGCATATCACCAGCTGATGCTGGATATCATGGATCAACAGGTCAATTCTACCCGATTAGTGTTACACGACACCGATGTCCGTCGTATATTCGTGGACGGAGGATTCGGGCGGAATCAACTATACATGCACCTGCTGGCGGAAGCGTTCCCCGGTATCGAGGTGTTTACCGCATCTATTCCCCAAGCTACGGCCATGGGCGCTGCCCTGGCTATCCACCGGCACTGGAACAGTCGTCCGCTGCCCGGTGACATCATTGAATTGAAGTATTATAAGTAAGGTTGGCGGGTCGCTGATCTGCCGGCCGCTGGTAATTTAAGTTATATGCGTGTTGGTTTATTTATCCCATGTTATGTCGACCAGTTCTACCCGCAGGTCGGCATAGCCACCCTCGAATTATTGGAGAAGTTCGGTTGTGAAGTAGTCTATCCGGCGGCCCAGACCTGTTGCGGTCAGCCGATGGCCAATTCCGGTTACGAGCATCTTACCAAAGGTTGTAATGACCTGTTCATTAAAAATTTCGAGGGGTTCGAATATATTGTCGCGCCTTCGGGCAGCTGTGTCCTGCATATCAAAGACCATCTGCACGATGCAGGCGGGGATATTCCGAGCAAGATCTATGAGCTGGTCGAATTCATGACGGATGTCCTCAAGGTCAGTGAGCTGGATGCATCGTTTCCCTATAAGGTCGGGCTGCATCAGAGCTGTCATGGACAGCGGGGATTGAAACTGGCGCAGATGAGTGAGCTGATGGCGCCCGCTTTTTCCAAGCCGCAACAATTACTGAGCCTGGTAAAGGGGTTGGAACTGATCGAGCTGGACAGGAAGGATGAGTGTTGTGGTTTTGGCGGGACCTTTTGTGTGGTGGAGGAGGCCGTCTCGGTGAAGATGGGGAAGGACCGGGTTGCGGACCATGTTCATCATGGCGCAGATTTCATTACCGGGTCGGATGTGAGCTGTCTGATGCATATGGAGGGGATCCTCCGCCGGCAGCATAGCAAGGTGCAGGTGAAACATATTGCAGAGATACTTAATAGTCATTTGTAGGCATGAGCAGCAGTAATCATAAAGATCATGCCGCGCTGGCGGCGGATTTCAATAAAGACGAACCCAGGGTGGACTGGCATGATCAGACACTTTGGTGGGTCCGGCAGAAGCGCGATAAGGCCGCTTCCCGGGTGCCCGAGTGGGAGGTGTTACGAGATACCGCTTCCCGGATCAAGGACAACGTGTTGTCGAACCTAAGCGGCTATCTTCAGCAATTCGAAGAACAGGCCACGCGAAACGGGGTCACGGTACATTGGGCTGCCGATGCGGCGGAACATAACGAGATCGTTTTCTCGATCCTCAACCGGCATAAGGTCGACAAGATGGTCAAGAGCAAGTCGATGCTTACGGAGGAATGTCATCTCAACGAGTTCCTGCATGGAAAGGGCATCGAGGTGGTCGATACGGATCTTGGAGAGCGGGTCGTGCAATTGGCGGGCGAGCCGCCGAGTCATATCGTGCTGCCGTGTATCCATAAGAAGAAGGGAGAGATAGGAGAGATCTTTCATGAGCATTTGGGTACGCCTAAGGGAAATGCCGATCCCCAGTTCCTGACGCATGCCGCCAGGCTGCATCTGCGGGAAAAATTCCTGACCCGGCGGGTCGCGCTTACCGGGGTAAACTTTGCCGTTGCGGAGACGGGCGAATTTGTCGTTTGCACCAACGAGGGCAATGCCGATATGGGGGCGCATCTCGCGGATGTTCATATCGCCTCTATGGGGATCGAGAAGCTGGTGCCACTGCGCCGGCATCTGGGCGTCTTTCTCCGTCTGCTTACCCGGAGTGCTACGGGGCAGCCGATAACTACCTATTCCAGCCATTTTCGCCGTCCGCGTCCGGGCCAGGAGATGCATATCGTGCTTGTCGACAATGGTCGAAGTGTGCATCTGGGCAAGAAGGATTTTCGTAATTCGTTGAAATGTATCCGGTGCGCGGCCTGTTTCAATACCTGCCCGGTGTACCGGCGGAGCGGGGGGCATAGTTATCATACGGCGGTGGCGGGGCCGATAGGCTCCATTTTGTCGCCGAACCTGGATATGAAGAAATATGCCGATCTACCCTTTGCGTCGACGTTATGCGGGTCGTGTTCCAATGTATGCCCGGTGAAGATCGATATTCATGAGCAGCTATATAAATGGCGACAGGTACTTGTGCAGGAAGGCAATGCGCCTGCGGCCAAGACAGCGGCGATGAAGACGATGACGTGGGTATTGTCCAATCCCGGGGTATATCATACGGCGGGCAAGACGGGCCGGTGGTTTATGAGCAATGTACCTTTTGTGGTCAACAATGGGCTCAACGTCTGGTACCGGCAGCGGGATATGCCGGCGCCGCCTAAGCAATCATTTGGTGAATGGTATAAAAAGAATAAGCAATGAGCAGCCGCGAGAAGATATTAGCTACCGTGAAGAGTAACCAGCCCTCGCCGCGGGAGTTGCCGGAGATCCCCATGTTCGACGGAGCCGCGGACGATCTGGCCCCGGTCTTCATCACGGCGCTGGAGGCGATCGGCGGCGCCGCTTATATCGTTTCCGGTTTCGACAGGATCGCCACGATCTTGCGTGAGCAGTTCCCATCTGTCCGGCGAATTTTGTCGGCTTGTCCGCCGCTTGCGGCATTTGCGGAGGCGGCTTCTTCGGGCGCCGATCCTCATACCCTGGAGAGCGTAGATCTTGCTATCCTGCCGGCACATTTTGCCGTAGCCGAGAATGGCTCCTGCTGGATCACGGAGGAGCAGATGGTGGAGCGGGTGTTGCCTTTTATCACGCAGCATCTCGTGCTTGTGATCTCCCGGCAGGCTGTCGTGGCGAATATGCATGCCGCATACGAGCGTATTGCAGCTATCGGCGGCTCCTATGGTTTCTCCACTTTTATTGCGGGGCCGTCCAAGACAGCAGATATCGAGCAATCGCTGGTCCTTGGCGCCCATGGGCCGATGAGTCTTACCGTTTTCCTGATCGACGGGCAGCTTTCCGATGCCGGATATTTCTAACCAGGTGAAGGCCGGCGCTTGCTGGGCGCGGATAGCCGATCCCGGACATTATGCGTATCTTAGGGCCGCATGAAACACCCTAACATTTTTGATTGGATACGGGTTGACGAATATGCTGCCACCCCCAAATATCTTCAGCTCACCAACTCTATCCTGAAAGCGATAGAGACCGGCAAGATCAAGCGGAACGATCTGATGCCTTCCATCAACGAGCTGAGCTATGAGCTCGAGATCTCGCGGGATACCGCCGAAAAGGGCTATAAATATCTAAAGAAGATGGGTGTGCTGGGTTCCGTGCCGGGCAAGGGTTATTTTATCCAGAACACCGATTTTCATCAGACGCTCAAGATCTTTCTGCTTTTCAACAAGCTGAGCGCCCATAAGAAGATCCTTTATGATGCGCTGATCGCCTCGCTGGGAGAATATACGGTCGTAGATTTTTATATCTATAACAATGAATTCGGGTTATTCAAAAAACTTTTGACGGATAGAAAGGAGGATTATTCCCATTATGTGATCATTCCCCATTTTCTGGAAGGCGGGGAGCGGGCGCCGGATATCATCAATAGCCTGCCGAAAGAAAAGCTTTTGGTGCTCGACAAGAAGATCGCCGGGATAACCGGAGAATATGCGGCTGTTTACCAAAATTTTGGCCAGGACATCTATTCCGCGCTGGAAAAGGCGCGTGAGCAGCTTGGAAAATATCACACCATCAAGATCATCTTCCCCAGCTATACCTATCACCCCGTAGAGATCCTGCAGGGGTGCAGCCGGTTCTGCCAGGAATATGCCTTCAACTATAAGGTCGTCCATGCCATCGCCGACGAGCCCATCAGCGAGGGCGAGGTCTATATCAATTTGATGGAGGAGGACCTGGTGGTGCTTATCGAACGGATCATCTCGCTGAAATTAGAGGTGGGCCGGCAGGTGGGCGTTATCTCCTATAACGAGACGCCGCTGAAGAAGATCATCCTCAATGGCATTACTACGATCTCCACCGATTTCAGGGAGATGGGCGTTATGGCGGCCCGGCAGATCCTGGAAAATACCCATAACCAGGAGGAAGTGCCATTTTATCTGACGTTGAGGAATTCGCTGTAGGGCTGAAGCATCCGTGAGCGGTTTGTGGCCGGCGCAGAGTTATGATGGGTCGGATAGATAGCGGACGCCGATCTGGCTGCGGATCGTGTCCATGGTGCGGGCCATCATCAGGCTGAAGGAGTGGGGCAGGGATGGGCTTTCTATTTTTCCCTGGGCGATACATTGTTGACATTCCCGTACCTGGTATTCGAATCCGTTTACCATTGGTTCCAATTGGACAGATCGTGGCGCCTCGCCGGTAGGGTTCCACTCGAACCTATCGTTCTTATACCATGAAGTGGGAATGCGGATCATGCCTGCCGTGCCTGCGATCTCGGCTGTCAGCGAGGTCTGGCAGGAGAGCGTACTGCTGATGACCGCGTTTGCGCCGTCGGGGTATTGGAGGATGGCATGGCAGGTTTCGTCGCTGCCAGAAGGAGATAGACGGCCTGCCGCTACGATCTTTGCCGGTTCGCCGAGGAGCTGGAGACAGAGAAACAGCGGATAGATGCCGATGTCCAACAGGGAACCGCCGCCTAGCCGGATGTTGAATAGCCGTCCGGAAGGATCGAAGGCCGCATAAAAGCCGAAATCAGCCCGGATATATTTGATCTCGCCGATCTGACCGGAGGATACCAGCTCCATGATATTCCGCATGATAGGCAGGAACCGGGTCCACATCGCTTCCATGAGGAAGGCGTTATGCCGTTGAGATGCGGCGATCATCTGCTCCACTTCCCCGGCATTCAGGGCCAGCGGTTTTTCGCAAAGTACGGCCTTGCCATTTTGCAGGCAAAGGATGCTGTGTTCTGCATGAAATCCGTGCGGAGTGGCCACATAGATCGCATCGATCCCCGGGTCTGCCGCCAGTGCTGTATAATCGTTGTAGACGTTTGAGGCCCCATGTTTGGCGGCAAATTCCCGAGCTTTGCCGGCGTCCCGGGAGGCAATGGCTCCCAGGCGGGCGTCTTCCACCATAGTTAATGCGGTAGCAAACTTATTGGCAATCTTTCCGGGACCGATAATCCCCCAAGTGGTTGTGCGCATATGTGCAATGTAGGGTATCTTCGCGGAAAATCTGATCGTATGGCTGGAGAACAAGCCTTTATTTTCGACCTTAATGGAACCATGATCGATGACATGCAGTATCATAGCGCCGCGTGGTTCTCGATCCTGAATGATGACCTCAAGGCCGGGTTGACCCGGGAGGAGGTAGACCGGCAGATGTATGGCAAAAATGAAGAGTTGCTCGATCGCGTCTTTGGCAAGGGACGGTTTACGCCCCAGGAACTGGCAGAGGTCTCGCACAAAAAAGAACTGAGCTATCAGGCCGCCTTCCGGCCCTATCTCCAATTGATCCCGGGTCTTTCTGCTTTGCTGGAGAAGGCGCGGCAGCATAAGATCCGGATGGCTATCGGTTCGGCGGCTATTCCGTTCAATATCGATTTTGTTTTGGATAATCTTGGTATCCGGCACTATTTCGATGCCATCGTCAGCGCGGCGGATGTCGAGATCAGCAAGCCCGATCCCGAGACCTTTACCAAGGCGGCCCGGATTTTGAATGTACCGCCGGAAGATTGTATCGTCTTTGAAGATGCGCCCAAGGGAGTCGAAGCAGCGTTTAATGCGGGGATGCGCGCTATCGTTCTTACCACGATGCACGAAAAGGAAGAGTTCCGCCGTTATCCGAACGTCCTACGATACATTGTAGACTATACAGACCCATCACTTGACGAATTATTTATATAAACTGCGTGGTTTTTCCCTGATCTGGGTCGCGTGTCTGCTTTCTGTGATCGTCCATGCGCAGGGCCGTTATACTGTGAGCGGCACTATCCGGGACAGGAAGACGGGCGAAGCCCTGATCGGCGCTACCATCAGTCTACAGGAGATACCCCGGTCCGGTATCGTCAGCAATTCCTACGGTTTTTATTCCATAACTGCGGCTGCGGGGCATTATATCCTGTTGGTGACCTTTTCCGGATATCAGCCGGATAGCCTGCCCATAGACCTGAATCACAATATTACTTTACCCGTGGAACTCGGGCCTGCTACGGGCCAGCTGACCGAAGTCGTCGTAAGCGCTACAAAGAGGAACGACAATGTTACCAGGGCCCTGATGGGGGTTCAAAAGCTCACGACGAAGGAGATCAACAATATCCCGGTGCTGTTTGGAGAAAAAGATGTCCTGAAGACCATCCAGCTACTGCCCGGGATCCAATTCGCGGGGGACGGCAACAGCGGTTTTTATGTTCGTGGCGGCGGCGCCGATCAGAATCTTATCCTGTTGGATGAAGCGACCGTCTACAATCCGAGCCATCTTCTCGGGTTCTTTTCCACCTTCAACTCCGATGCCATCAAGGATATCACTGTTTACAAGGGCGGAATGCCTGCAGAATACGGCGGCCGGCTCTCCTCCGTTATCGATATCAAGATGAACGATGGTAACGATCATGACTATCATGTGGGCGGAGGCATCGGGTTGATCTCGACCCGGCTGAATGCAGAAGGGCCCATTGTCCCGGACCGGGGCTCTTTTTCTATCAGCGGACGCCGGACATACGCCGATCTTTTCCTGAAACTGTCGCCCGACTCCTCGGTCAATAACAACAGCCTGTATTTTTACGATCTCAACGTCAAGGCCAACTATAAATTCGATGAGATTAACCATATTTATCTTTCGGGCTATTTTGGACGGGATAACCTGGCATTCGGCAACACCTTTGGGATCGATTATGGTAATGCGACAGGGACGGCGAGATGGAATCATGTGTTCAGCAGCAGGCTTTTTTCCAACACATCGCTGATCTATAGTAAATACAGCTATAAGATCAGGATCAATTCCGATAACAACGATATCGGGTTCACTTCGAATATCCGGGATGCCGATCTCAAGGAAGACCTGCAATATTATATCGACGCGGACAATAAGATCGATTTCGGTTTCAGCGCGATCCATCATACGATCGCCCCCGGTATCATCTCCGCGTCGGCTGGCTCCAGCTTCAATTCGCTCTCTTTGCAGAATAAATACAGCCTGGAGAACGCCGTTTATGTGTCGCATGAATGGTCTCCATCCGAGAAGCTGCATTTCGATTATGGGCTACGGGCTACCAATTTCCTGGTGCTGGGTCCGGGGAATTTCTATACTTATGATTCAGCAGGCAATACCAGGGACACCACGCATTACAACAGCGGAAAGATCGTGAAGACATATACGAACCTGGAACCACGGTTCTCGGTAAGTTTCCGGCTCAATGAGTCCAGCTCTTTGAAGGTGTCTTATAACCGCAATA
>DASZOW010000078.1:0-14542 GCA_035550615.1 Puia sp. | reverse complement strand
GTCAGCCAGAGTCTCGCCAGCAAGGGCGGAACCGCCCAGGATGCGTTGCGGCAGGTGCCCACGCTCAATGTCGATGCCAGCGGCAATGTCAGCCTGCGGAATGGGTCGCCTACCATCCTGCTGGATGGCAAACAGACCTCGCTGACGCTCGACCAGATCCCCGCAGACCAGATCCAGAGCATCGAAGTAATGCCCAATCCTTCTGCCAAATACGACGCACAGGGCAACCATGGCATCGTGAACATCGTGCTGAAACGGAATCGCAAACCGGGTCTCAACGGCTCCTTTACCGGCGTGGGCAGCACACTCGGCGAAAGCTATGCGTTCGCCAACCTGAATGTCTACAAGCACAAATGGAATTTCACGTTCAACGCGATGCAGCACGAGCATCGTTCCGTGTCCAATACTACGACGACGCTGAATAACATTGCCGACAACACGTCGGTGGTCCAGCATGGTCATTCGGTCAGGATCGGCCCTTTCCAGAGCTTCCGCGCCGGGGTCGATTACAATATGGATGCGCACAATACCTTTAGCCTTTCCGGCAATACCGGTTTCGGCTATCATCCCAACGGCGGCTCACAGGTCACCGATTTCCTGGACAAAGGCGGCGCCATCGATTCCACCGGCTCGCGGCAATCCTATGATGCCGGTCCCTTTGTCTTTACCCATAGCAATTTCGACTACGCGCATACGTTCGATAAGCCCAGCGAAAAGCTCACAGCAAGTGCGGCGCTCGAAACCTATCACGGAAAGAGTCACGGGAATTATAACATGGAATACCTGGATAAGGACGGCGGTCTTCTCGGGACGCCCTATCCTCAGCGATACAATGGTTATGGCAACTCGCATAACCTGACGCTTCAGTCCGATTACACCGATCCCCTGCTGGACGGCAATGCCAAACTGGAAGCCGGCGTCAAGACTATCCTGCACGGCAGCCGCAGCTATAACGATTTCCAAGACGGTTCGAACCAGGGTTTCGTGGTCGATACCAACGCCAGTTATAACTACAGCTATAACGACAATACATATGCGGCCTATACCAGCTTTAACCAACAGCTGGGTAAGTTCAGCTACCAGGCCGGTCTGCGGTTCGAACGCTATACCTATACCGGTCATCTGCTCGACGAGAATAAGACCTTTGGATATGACATGAACGGCTTTTATCCAAGTGTTTATCTCACCGAGAAGTTCGACGACGACAACGATCTGCATCTGAACTTTTCGCGCCGGGTGAACCGGCCGCAATGGTGGCAGATCACGCCGCAGACGAACTATTCCAATCCACAGAACCCGCAATCCGGCAACCCGGCTATCCGGCCGGAGCGGACCAATCTCGTGGAGCTGGCCTACAATACGCAGCTGGCCAATATAGGGGTGAATTCTACGCTTTATCTGAAGAATACGCTCGACCCGATGATGGCCTTCAACAAGCCGTTGTCCAATGATACCCTTCTCAGCACGTTCGAGAACGGCAACTACAGCAATACTTATGGCGCCGAACTGGTCGTCCGGATCCCGATCGTCAAATGGTGGGATGCGACGACGAACTTCAATCTCTGGCAAAGCGATATCAATGCGGACAACCTATCGCAGGGCCTTTCCAACTCCGGTTTCAGCTGGTTCGCCAAGGTCAACTCGAACATGAAGCTGTTCAATATCTATACGCTGCAGCTCACCGGGAATTATAATGCCGCCAACGTGGTGGCCCAGGGACGGGTGCTGCCTTCCGGTGGGATGGATGCGGCGATCAGGCGGGATTTCCTGCCGCATAATGCCGGGACGTTGGTCCTGAGCCTGTCGGATGTGTTCAATACCGAGCGTAGCCGGGTCGATACGTATTCGGAAGGAGTATTCTACCAGGATGCGATCTCCAAACCGGAAACGCGGGTATTAAAGCTCAGCTTTACCTATTCTTTCGGGCGGGAGCTCAACGGCGACCGTCATAAGGTTACTTCAGAATCGAACGGCTGATCACGATCCGCTGCACTTCGCTGGTACCCTCGTATATCTGCGTGATCTTGGCGTCGCGCATCAGTCGCTCCACATGGTATTCCTTGACATAGCCATATCCGCCATGGATCTGTACGGCTTCTGTGGTCGTCCACATCGCCGTTTCGCTGGCAAAGACCTTGGCCATCGACGAGCTTAAAGCATAATCGGCATGCTGGTCCTTTTCCCAGGCGGCGCGAAGACAAAGCAGCCGGGCCGCTTCGATGCGGGTGGCCATATCCGCTAATTTGAACTGGATGGCCTGGTGTTGCGCGATCTCTTTTCCAAAAGCCTTTCGTTCTTTGGAGTAGTTCAATGCCAGCTCGTAGGCGCCGCTGGCGATGCCCAGGGCCAGTGAAGCGATGCCTATGCGGCCGCCTGCCAGGACCCTCATGGCGAATTTAAACCCGAACCCGTCCTCGCCGATCCGGTTCTCCTTCGGCACTTTGACGTCGTTGAAGAGGATGCTATGCGTATCGCTGCCGCGGATGCCTAATTTGTTCTCTTTGGCGCCTACCACGACTCCGGGGCTATTCTTCTCTACGATAAAGACATTGATCCCATGGCTGCCCTTGCTGACGTCCGTCTGGGCGATGACCAGGTATACCGATGCTGAGTTGCCATTGGTGATCCAGTTCTTGGTGCCGTTAAGCAGATAATGGTCACCTTTGTCTTCGGCTGTCGTATGTTGTGACGTAGCATCGCTGCCGGCCTCCGGCTCGCTTAACAGGAAAGCGCCGATATACAGCCCGCCATCCTTTTTTCCATGCGCCAGCGGCACCAGGTATTTTTGTTTCTGCTCTTCGCTGCCATAGGCCTCCAGCCCCCAGCATACCAGGCTGTTGTTAACGCTCATACATACGCTGACGCTGGCGTCGATCTTGCTGATCTCTTCCATGGCCAGCACATAGCTCACCGTATCCATTCCCGAGCCGCCATAGGCGGGGTCGACCATCATACCCATGAAACCGAGCTCGGCCAGCTTAAGTACCTGTTCTTTTGGAAATTTCTGATGTTCGTCCCTTTCGATCACCCCGGGCAAACATTCCCGGCGGGCAAAATCCCGGGCGGCATTTTGGATCATCAAATGTTCTTCGGATAGCTGAAAATGCATATAGCTTTGACTATTTGATTTTTCGGACTGCGCGCGTTGCGACGCGCCGCGTTCGGCTCCCCGGTTCCGGGTGGCCCTTTGCCCAAAAATAATCAAAAAGTTGTCTAGTTAACTAACAGTTGGTAGTATTTTTTCAAGCGCGGCTTACACGATACTTCCCGACTTCTTATGCAGCAGAGCGATGGCGGTTTTGAAGATGACGATGAAAAGCCCTGCTTCTTCTTCGGAGAAATTGCTGGCCTCTTCCTCCTCTTCGTCCTCGCTATAGATGGTCGCGGCCGCGAATTGCAGCAGATCGGGCTGGCAGAACGACTCTATGACCGCCATGGCATCGGTCTCATCAAAGCCATCCTGAAAAACGGCTTCCATTTCGTCGAACTCCTGGTTGAACGCTTTTTCGAACTCTTCTTCCGTGACGGCAGGGATACCCGGGCTCAGTTCCCCGAAGCTAAGCAGGATGACCGTCAGGACATAGGCCACGTCTTCCCGTGCATCGGGCATCTTCAGTTCCCGGCTTTCTCCCAATACATAGCCTACCAGCGCAGGCTGCTCTCTGGCAAACGAATCCCAAACTTTGCCGATCTGGTGTTCGTCCATGCGTTGGATCCGGTCGTTGATAAGATCGATCGTCTGATCGGTGATGAGTTGCATCCGCAATTTTCTGGTAAATTACCTAATTTGCCGGATTGCTGGATCGAAAACCAAATTTTCTATGTCTAAAAATTATTCTTATAAGGCCAAAATACCCGTTTCCGTCTCTTCCGAAGTGGGCCGCCTGCGGCGCGTGCTGGTGCATAGCCCCGACAGCGGGCTGGGTAAGGTCGTGCCTTCCAAGGCCCAGGACTGGCTGTTCGAAGACATCGTCCACCTGGACACCATCCGCCGCAAAGAATATGATTTTTACACCAAGATCCTGCTCTACTTCCTCGACCCCGGCCGGATCAGAGGGCGACTCGCCGAGATCGACGATCCCGGGACGAAAAGAGCGTTTTATAAGCCGGGCCACGATCGATTCTACCGTTCCGACAAGGTTGTGGAATTGCAATGGCTGCTCGCCGATATCCTCGCGGATGACGGCATTAAAATGAAGCTGGTGGCCTCCGTCTGCGCCATCGAAGCCTGCTCCTATGACACCCAGAACGACCTGCAGCAGCTCGACCCCGTCCAGCTGGCCAAGACCTTTATCAGCGGCGCCACCGATGACGACCGCCTCCTGTTTGCGCCGATCCCCAACTTTATCTTTACCCGCGACATCGGCATCGTGATCAACAACTATGTCCTGCTGAACAAACCGGCCAAAAAAGCCCGTACCCGCGAAGCGTTACTGGCAAAATACATCTTCTTCAACCATCCCCTGTTCGCGGAATACCGCGACAAGATCATCGAGCTCACCGATACCCATCATCATTTCCTGCTGCCACGCGAAGGCGATGACCGGAAGGTCACCCTGGAAGGCGGCGATGTCATGGTCGTCAGCAAAGACCACCTCCTCATAGGCGTCAGCGAGCGCACCTCCGCGGAAGCGGCGCACCAGGCGATACAGGTCCTTTTCGAAAAGAATGTGGTGAAAAAAATTACCATCATCCGCATTCCGAAAAAAAGAGACTACATGCATATCGACACCATCTTCACCCAGGTGAAGCGCAATGTCTGGATCCTGCTCGGCACCTTCTCGAACAAATCCATCAAACACGAAGATGACGACGACATTCAGCGCATCCTCGACAGCAACAAAAAAGAGGACAAGCTCAAGATCATCCAGTTCCGGAGAAAAGATCCCGGCAACCCGGAATATTTCGATAGCCTCGAAGACCTGCTCACCGATATCAGCAAGAACGACCTGGAATGTACCGAGAAGATAAAGTTCATCTATTCCGGCAACAATGAATTCCCCTTTGACGCCCGCGAACAATGGACGGACTCCTGCAATCTGCTGGCCCTTACAGAAGGCGTGGTCCTCGGGTACGACCGCAACGACAAGACGGTGGAAGCCTTTAAGGCCAACGGCTTTCAAGTTGTCGCCGCCGGTGAGCTCATCGACCGGCTGGAAAAAGGCGAGCTCGAAGCCGAGCAGATCGAAAATACCCTGATCCTGATGCCTTCGGCTGAGCTTTCCCGCGCCCGTGGCGGATTTCATTGCATGAGCATGCCGCTGCATCGCGACGACATCTGATCTTAAAGCAACGCAGCCGCCGAAAACGCGGCAGCCAAAAATCGATCGTATGCAAACCACCTCTCATCTCCTGATGATCCGCCCCGTGAACTTCAGCTTTAACGCCGAGACCGCCGTCAACAATGCGTTCCAGGTCACCGGCGCGGAAGCCGGCGCGCAAAAAAAAGCGCTCACAGAGTTCAACGGCTTTGTTCAACTCCTGCGTGACAACGGCGTCGACGTCACCGTCATAGAAGATACCCCGCAGCCATATACACCCGATAGTATCTTTCCGAACAACTGGATCTCTTTTCATGAGGGCGGCACGATCTGTCTTTATCCGATGTTTGCCGCCAACCGCCGGCTGGAACGCAAACCGGGCATCTTGCAGGCCCTCGGCCAACGATTCCGGATCGACGCCACTCTCGATTTCAGCGGCTATGAAGACCGGGATCTGTTTCTCGAGGGCACCGGCAGCATGGTGCTCGACCGGGACCAGAAGATAGCCTACGCCTGTCTCTCGCCTCGCACCGATAAAGAGGTCCTGCTGGATTTCTGTAAAAAAATGGATTATACCCCCGAGATCTTTACATCGGCGGACGCCGCCGGGCGGCCCATCTATCATACGAACGTCATGATGTGCGTAGCGGACTGCTATGTGGTCGTTTGTCTCGACTGTGTGCCGGAGGAAAGGGAACGTATACACCTGGCCGCCACCATTCGCAGCTCCGGTAAGACGATCATCCCGATCACCCTGGACCAGATGAACCATTTCGCCGGGAACATGCTGCAGGTCCATAACCAAAAAGGCGAGAAGCTGCTGGCGATGTCTTCGCAGGCATTCGAATCGCTGACCATCGCGCAAGTGCAGGCATTGCAAAACTTCAACCGCATCATCCACGCCCCGCTCACTGCCATCGAAACCAATGGCGGCGGCAGCGCGCGCTGCATGCTGGCGGAGATCCACCTGGAGCCGAGGTAGAGGTCAACGCGGCAGCGCAGGTCAAAACAACGAAAGGTTCCCCGGCTGGCCGCCATTCGCCAGGTTGGGCACCGGCAGCGACGCCAGGCCGCGTTCGTTGAACCGCCCGACCAGGTACTTCATTATCTCGGGCGAGGTCAGCTCTTCGGGACTATGTACAAAGATGTAAACTTCGCGCAGCCCTTTGCCGGCCCAGGTGCCGATCCTATCCACCCATGCATCCGCGCGTTGATAATCCGTAGGATGAAGCCTGTTCGTGACAAAACGGATAAACGCCACCGGCGCCGTCAGCCGCATGTGGAGGACATCCCTGCGACCCGCCACGTCGGTGATCACCGTACCGACGCCCTGTTCCAGCATCTGCTGCCAGGTGTCGCGCACGAGCGGCATATCTTGCGAAACCGGCCTGAACCACTCTTCGCCACGCAGCTCTACGCAGGCGCTGAAAACTGCCGGGAATACCAGTGAAGAAAATCTTTGGGTTTGGTTCCCCGGGGATATGCCCGTCCCAGCCAGCTGTACTTTCCCGAATTCCATACAACATTATGCTTTAATGTCTCAGATTCAATTCAAATGCTTACTTTTGGGACTTCGATTTTGTTCACCGGGAACGTTTTCGTGTAAAAATGACATTCTCGGTTGAACCTCAATCCATTGGCCTCCGGCGGCGTGCGCCCGGCCCGAATGGTCAAGGTAGATAATTTCTAACGAATCAGGCTATTAGTTAAAGCTTTTTTAAACTACAAAACATAAGAACAGGGTTCCAAAATGGAAAACAAAGTCACCAAAATTGGCGTACTCACTTCCGGCGGTGATGCCCCGGGGATGAATGCAGCCATCCGTGCCGTTGTTCGTACCGGTATTTACAATGGACTGGAGGTATTTGGTATCATGCGCGGCTATAGCGGCATGATCGAAAACGATATCGTACCCATGCACAGCCGTAGCGTCGCCAACATCATCCAACGCGGCGGCACGATCCTTAAAACCGCCCGCTGTAAGGAATTTTTTGAACATGAAGGCCGGAAGAAAGCCTACGCCAACCTCAAAAAACTGGGTATCAACGGCCTGGTGATCATCGGTGGCGACGGCTCGTTCCGCGGCGCACATAAGCTCAGCGAGGAGTTCGACATACCCTGTATCGGCCTGCCCGGCACCATCGACAAGGACATTGCCGGCACCGACTTCACCATCGGTTTCGACACGGCAGTCAACACCGCCGTGGAAGCCATCGACAAGATCAGGGACACCGCGGACGCTCACGACCGCCTTTTTATCATCGAGGTCATGGGAAGAGACGCCGGCTATATCGCCCTCCACAGCGGCATCGCCACCGGCGCCGAGAACATCCTGATCCCCGAACGCAAGACGGATATCGAAGAGCTGGTCAACTCCCTGCTGGAAAAAGAACGGCGCAAAAAGCTCGTAAATATCATCGTCGTCGCGGAAGGCGACCGGGGCGCCGAAGACGTCGCCCAGATCATCAAGGAACGGGTCCCCAATTCCGACACGCGGGTCTGCGTGCTGGGGCATATCCAGCGCGGCGGCGCACCCAGCTGTATGGACCGGCTGATCGCCAGCCGTATGGGCTATTCCGCCGTCGAGTGCCTGATAGAAGGACGCCACAACGTCATGATCGGCATCGTCAATAACAAGATGCATTATACTCCGCTCGAAAAAGCCGTCAAAGCAAAACAAAAGATCAGCGAAGACTGGCTGAAGATCGTCAAAATATTAGCATCCTGAGGCCCCCGAAGGGCCTTGTCTGTAGGACAGACATTAGCGCAAACAAAAAAATCCACCTTCAATGTCAAAAAATTTATCGAAGTACCTGTACCAGGATATGGATAAAGAAGCAGGTCAGCAGCACGCCTTTCACAAAACAAAGATCGTCGCTACCGTGGGGCCTGCCTGCGACACCTATGAAAAGCTGTTGGATCTCGTAAAGGCCGGCGTCAATGTTTTCCGGCTCAATTTCTCGCATGGGGACCATGCCGGCAAGGCCAAGATCATCGAACACATCCGCAATATCAATATCAATGAACCCTATAACGTCTCGATCCTGGGCGATCTGCAAGGCCCGAAGCTGCGTGTAGGCGATATCAAGGACGGCAGCCTGACGATCGCACCCGGCGATATCCTGACCTTTACCTCCCGGGAAAAAGTCGTCGGCACCAAGGAAAAGATCTATGTCTCCTACCCCAATCTGCATCATGACGTACAGGTGGGCAATAAGATCCTCATCGACGATGGCAAGATCGAAGTCGTCGTCGTCAACGTCGCACCGGACGGGGATGTCAAAGTAGCCGTGACCTATGGCGGCGCGCTCCTCCCCAAAAAAGGCGTCAACCTGCCTGATACGAAGATCTCTCTCCCCGCGCTCACCGAAAAAGATATCATCGACCTGGATTTTATCATCGAGCAAAAGCTCGACTGGGTGGCCCTTTCCTTTGTGAGGAAAGTAGAAGACATCATCGATCTCAAACGCCGGCTGGCCGAAAGGAAAAGCCAGAGCAAGGTCATCGCCAAGATCGAGATGCCTTCCGCCATGGATGACCTCCGCAATATCGTCCTGGAATCAGACGCCGTCATGGTGGCCCGCGGCGACCTGGGCGTAGAGCTGCCCGTCGAAAAGGTGCCGATGGCGCAACGTGAGATCATCCGCAAGTGTATCCATCGCGCAAAACCGGTGATCGTGGCTACGCAGATGATGGAAAGCATGATCGACCGTGTAAAGCCCAACCGCAGCGAGATCACCGACGTCGCCAACGCCGTACTGGAAGGCGCCGACGCGGTCATGCTGAGCGCCGAAACGGCCACCGGTCAACATCCTGCGCTTGTCGTCGAGACGATGCGAAAGATCATCATCGAAGTGGAAAAAACGGAATACCCCTATAACCGCGAAGACGACCTCGTCCCGCAACCGCATTCGCCTTCGTTCCTCAGCGACGCGATCTGCTACAACGCCTGTAAGCTGGCCAAGGACGCCAACGCCGATGCCCTCATCGGGATGACCCAATCCGGTTACACGGCTTTTATCCTGTCCAGCTACCGGCCGAAATCGCCGCTGTATATCTTCTCGAAGGAAAAAAGCCTCATCAATCAGCTCAGTCTCAGCTGGGGCGTACGCGCATTTCACTATGCGGAGGAAGAAAGTGTGGACGACATCATCCACGACCAGCACGTGATCCTCAAGGAAAGAGGCTTTATAAAAACGGGCGATGTGGTCGTCAATACCGGCAGCCTGCCCATCGAAGAACATCTGGCGACGAATATGCTCAAGATCACGAAATTGAAATAAGATAAGAGACCGGGCCGGCGCCCGGTTTTTTTTTGCTAAAATGCGTTCCCGAGATCTGTCTGTGGCCGCTACTCGCCTTCCAACGCAGCCAGCGTCTCCCTGATCTTTCTGATCTCATCGGGGTCTGCCATGACACTGTCCTGCGTCTCCCGGATCGCTGCGTTCACATACTGCATGGCGCTGGCTTTAAAGATGCGAGCAGAAGTATGGAACTCCGAAGCGCCCGTTTTTTCGGCAAGCATAGCGATATTGCCGGCCCTCACTCCCGAACCGGGCATGATCGTGATCCTCTCGTCCGCCTCGCGTACCAGCTGGTCCAGCAGCTCGACACCTTCCGGCGCCGTAGGCCGCTGACCCGAGGTCAGGATCCTTTCGCAACCGATACCGATGATCGTCTCCATGGCCTCAAAAGGATTGGATGACCAGTCGAATGCGCGATGAAAGGTTACGCCTAAGGGATAGGCCACCTCCACCAGCCGCGCGCAACGCGCCTTGTCTACAGAGCCGTCGGCCTGCAGGATACCCAGTACGACGCCGTTGCAACCTACCTGTTTACAATATTCGACGTCGCGGATCATACTCCGGAACTCCTCGTCGGAATACAGAAAATCGCCGCCCCGCGGGCGGATGATCGGATACAACGCGATGCGCAGCTTCTCCCTCGCCGTCCGGATCGCACCGGCAGACGGCGTGGTCCCGCCTTCCGCGGGGCCGGCACAAAATTCGATCCTGTCTGCACCGGCCTGCTGCGCGATCAATGCCGAATCCAGGTTAAATGCGCATATCTCCAGCCGGTAGTTCATGATTCAAAAAAGCTTTTTGCCTTGATAAGCCGCTCTTCCGAACCGCTCTTGATCGCATAAGAAAATCCGGGATGCAGCGCATAACCGCCGGTCTCGCCTTTTTTGTTGATGGCGATGAAGGCCACCTGGATATCTTTGGCTTTTTCCTTTTTGATCCGGGCGATCTTCTCTACCGCCGCTTTGCACGCCTGCTCGGGCGAAAGCCCGTGACGCATATACTCCACCACCGTATGGGAACCGCAGATGCGGATCACATCCTCACCCTGCCCCGTGGCCGTCGCCGCGCCGACTTCGTTGTCAACGAACAGCCCGGCCCCGATGATCGGCGAATCCCCTACCCGGCCGCGCATCTTGAACGCCATCCCGCTGGTCGTACAGCTCCCGCTCAGATTGCCGGCGGCATCCATGGCGATCATCCCGATAGTGTCGTGGTTGTACTCCCCCGCCTTCGTATTCTCGATATTGATCACCGGTTTGTATTCCGACTTCTTCAGCCACTGTTCATACGCCTTCTTTGCATCGTCGGACAACACATCGGGCTCCAGCGGAAATCCTTCGGCTACGGCAAACTGCTGCGCACCTACGCCGACCAGCATCACGTGCGGCGTCTTCTCCATGACCCGCCGCGCCACCGAGATGGGATGCTTGATCCGCTCTATGGCCGCGACGCTGCCGCAATTCCACTGATGATCCATAATGCTCGCATCGAGCGTCACATGCCCATCGCGATCCGGATTGGCGCCTAATCCCACGCAACAGTTGATAGACGATTCGGTGATCTTGACGCCTGCCTCTACCGCATCGAGGGCATTGCCGTTCCGGCTCAACACCTCCCACGCGCCTTTATTCGCATCGAGGCCTGTATCCCACGTCGACAACACCAGCGGCTTACCGGTCACAGAAGCGCCGCCGGCGGCCGCGGCCTCCGCCTTTCTATTTAACAAAATACCCAGCGATCCCAGCAGCGAGGACTGCAAAAATTTCCTTCGGTTAGACATGTTTTAGCTAAATTGAACGTCTAAACTAAACATAACGGGTAACATGAGAAAATTTCTATTTTTTCTGCTTTTATCGGTTGTCTGCGTCGCCGGCCGGGGGCAAGGCACCACACAGGACAGTGCCTGGATAAGAGAAAATTACTATAAGATCGAACGTTATATCCCGATGCGGGACGGCGTCAAGCTGTTTACCACGCTCTATATTCCGAAAGATACCACCGAACGACATCCCATTCTGATGACGCGTACGCCTTATTCCTGTGCGCCATACGGATCGGAAAAATGGCGCAACTATTATTCCAGCTATCTGCGCTATTATCTGCGGGAAGGCTATATCATGGTTACCCAGGACGTCCGTGGGCGGTGGATGAGCGAGGGTCAGTTCGTCGACGTGCGACCCTTTATCAGAGACAAGAAAGCAGGCGAGATCGACGAGGCCAGCGACACCTACGATGCGATCGACTGGCTCGTAAAGAATGTCCCGCATAACAACGGGCGTGTCGGCGTATTCGGCATTTCGTATCCCGGTTTCTATTCCACGATGGCCGCTGCCAGCGCTCACCCTGCATTGAAGGCCGTCAGCCCGCAGGCGCCGGTCACCGATTGGTTCATGGGCGACGACTTCCATCACAATGGCGCCTTTTTTGTCATGGACGGCTGGGCGTTCTACTCCTCTTTCGGCAAACCACGTCCGAAGCCGACGACAGTCGGCCCTACCGGGTTCGACTACTATACAAAAGACAACTACAAATGGTATCTCGAGACCGGCGCCCTCCAAAATATTCTCAAGCTCACCGGCGACACCATCGCCTTCTGGAAGGAATTGTACCAGCATCCAAACCGCGATGCGTGGTGGCAGGCGCGTAATGCCCGCGTAGCATTGTACGATATCAAACCGGCCATGCTCGTGGTCGGCGGTCTCTATGATGCCGAAGACTGTTTTGGCGCATGGAACGTGTATAAGGCGCTGAAGACACAGAGCCCCGCGACCAACAGTCATATCGTCATGGGCCCGTGGTATCACGGCGAATGGGCCTCCAATGACGGCACCCATCTCGGGAATGTCCAATGGGGCTCCAATACCTCCTGGTGGTATCAAAACAATATCGAGATCCCCTTCTTCAACTACTATCTCAAAGGCAAAGGCGCAGATCCCGACCTGCCTGCCGCCACTGTCTTTTTCACCGGCGCCGACCAATGGAAGACCTTTGATCAATGGCCGCCCAAACAATCCCAGGAGCAGTCCATCTATCTCGAACCCGGCGGCGGTCTTGCCTGGAATGCGCCGGCAGGGAAGAACAGCTTCAGCGAATATATCAGCGACCCGGCCCACCCGGTGCCGTATACCGAAGATGTCCATTTCTTCCGCACCCGTGAATACATGACCGATGACCAGCGTTTTGCCTCCCGCCGTCCCGATGTCCTGACATTCCAGACGCCTGTCCTGACGGAAGACCTTACCCTGGCGGGGCCCGTCATTGCCGACCTCAAGGTCAGCCTCAGCAGCACCGACGCCGACTTTGTCGTCAAGGTGATCGATGTTTTCCCGGATGATTTCAGCTATACGCCGCAAGGCGCCGTACCGGTACGCAGCCATAATAATGCACCGGGCTATCCGATGGGCGGCTACCAGATGCTGGTGCATGGCGAGATCATGCGGGGCCGCTTCAGGGAAAGCTTTGAAAAACCGGTTCCTTTTGCTCCCGGCAAGGTGGAGACAGTGAAGTGGGCCATACCCGATATTGCCCATACGTTCAAAAAGGGACACCGGCTCATGATCCAGATACAAAGCACCTGGTTTCCGCTGGTGGATCGGAATCCGCAGAAGTTTGTCGATATTTACACTGCCCGGGACAGCGATTTCCAGAAGGAGACGATCCGCATCTTCCACGATAGCGAGCATCCTTCAAGGATCATCCTTCCGGTAATGAAATAAACCTTTCTTATGCTACCGAACGCCAGATGGCTGCTCTTCCTGCTGTTCCCGATGGCCTGCACGGCCCAGGAACATCCCGTGAATTATGTCAAAGCCAATTTCGACAAACAGGAAGTGTATATCCCCATGCGGGACGGCATAAAGCTGTTC
The DNA here is from genome assembly GCA_035550615.1 of Puia sp. Lineage (GTDB taxonomy): Bacteria > Bacteroidota > Bacteroidia > Chitinophagales > Chitinophagaceae > Puia. Next base: position 1,111 of record DASZOW010000078.1, on the reverse strand, counting down.
ACGGTCATCTACTCGCCAAAAGACCATACGCAGAATTATCCTTTCCTGATGGAACGAACGCCCTATTCTGTCGGCCCATACGGCGATACGCTTTATCGCGGCAGTCTCGGCCCCAACAGCCGGCTGATGCACGACGGCTATATCTTCGTTTACCAGGACGTCCGCGGCCGCTTTATGAGCCAGGGAAATTTTGAAGAGATGTCCCCCGCCAGAGATGTACACAAGACCAAACAGCAGACAGACGAAAGCACGGATACCTGGGATACGATCGAATGGCTGCTGAAACATATCCGGAATAACAATGGCCGTGTCGGTCTCTGGGGCATCTCCTATCCCGGTTTCTTTGCCTCTGCCTCGCTGCCCGACGCACATCCGGCCATAAAGGCGGTGAGCCCGCAAGCTCCCGTGACCGACGAGTTCATCGGCGACGACGCCAATCACAACGGCGCCTTTTTTCTGCTGGACAATTTCGACTTCGACAATTTCTTCGATGTCAAACGTCCCGGGCCGGTCAAGAGCTATGGCGGCGATATCTTCCACGCCGAGATCCATGACGCCTACCAATTCTTTCTCGACCTCGGCCCGCTAAGAAATACCAACAACGCGCAATACTTCAACAACCAGGGTAAGATCTGGAACGAATATCTCGAGCACTCTACCTATGACAGCTACTGGCAGGCGCGTAATATCCGGCCGCATCTGCGAAACATCCGGCCGGCGGTGCTCGTGGTAGGCGGCTGGTTCGACGCCGAAGACATGTTCGGCTCCTTACGTACCTACGAAGCCATCGAAAAACAATCGATGCCCAACGACAACCATCTCATCATGGGGCCCTGGACCCATGGCGGCTGGGCCGCAAGAAGCTGGACGAAGTTCGGTCCGCTGGACTTCCAACAGAACGTCAACGATTATTATCACCAGATCGAAACCGGATTCTTCAATCATTATCTAAAAGATTCCGCCGAAGCGCCGCTTGCGGAGGCCACGGTATTCGAGACCGGCTCCAATCAGTGGAAGAGCTATTCGACCTGGCCGCCCAGGGACGCACAACCGGTGAAATTCTTTTTACACGCCAGTGGTCGCCTCGCTGCCGAAGCCGGAAACGACAGTT
>DASZOW010000077.1:0-4803 GCA_035550615.1 Puia sp. | reverse complement strand
CGGTAATTGCTATGCCGCCATCAATTTTCTCCGGGGCATCGCCCTCGAAGAGCTCGATAAACAAAAGCTGGCCGTCAAAGATGCGAATTACCCTATTGTCATCTCCATTATAGCGACAAAAAAATGAACCCATTGAAAATTCTCTGGATTGCGCCCTTTCCGCTCAAACCCGATGTACATCCCGCCCCCTGGCTGTCCTCGCTCGCCAATGAACTGGCTTCCGCCGGCCATCAGCTGTCTATCCTGACAGCCAGCCCCCGGATCACCCAGCTGCAGACGGTCGACACCGGCCATGGTTACAAATTGCTGGTCCTCCCTTATAAAGGCGGACTGCGTCACCTGCTGAGCGGCTTCCGTACACAGGTATCGGCCATGGCCTCTTATCTGAGAACGCATGCCTCGGCCTATGACATCATTCACGTCCATGGCACTGAACTGCAATATGCCTCCTCCCTCCTCCACCAACCTTTGAAAACGCCCTATATCATCTCTATCCAGGGGATCATCTCGCAGTACAAAAAAGAGCTGCCGCAGAAATTCTCCAAACAATATCTCTACTGGACGCTGACCAGCATGTACGAAAGGAACGAGGTCCGGAATTCTCCATATTTCTTCTGCCGTACGGACTGGGACCAGCACTTCGTCCGGAGCATCAACAGCGGCGCCCGGATCACGCTTTGCTGGGAAATGTTGCGGCCGGAGTTTTTTTCCTACCGGCATGAGTTCAAGGGAAAAGACATCCTTTTTATGGGCGGCGACAATCCGATCAAAGCCCTCAAGCTCGGCCTGCAGGTCTTCAACCGGCTCGTAGCCCGGCATCCGGAAATGAAACTGCATGTGGTAGGCCACGTGAACCGCCAGTCTTACGAACGGCTGCTGCACTCGCTGACGCCGCACCACCTCCATAATGGCAACGTCATCCTCCATGGCAGCGTCGACGCGGCAGGCATCTGCCGGATTTATGCGGATTGCTTTTGTCTTTATCATCCCTCGCTCATCGACAACAGCCCCAACTCGGTTTGCGAAGCCCAGGTGGCCGGCCTGCCCGTGGTCGCCACCCGCGTAGGCGGCGTGCCCTCGCTGATCATGGATGGCCAGACGGGCATACTCGTGGAAAAGAACGATGCGGATGGTCACTATCATGCCCTGGAAAATCTTTTCTGGGACGTCGATCTGCAACGTTGCGTAAGCCATAACAGCCGCGAGCTCGCCCGCCGGCGGCATGACAAACGGACCATCGTGGAAAGAACAGTGGACACCTATCAAAAACTGGCATCTTATGAACCCGCTTAGATTCGGATTACGGGCCCTCAAGATCGGCCGCAGGGCCGCATGGGCCGCCATTACGACGCAGTATACTCGGCTCTATCTCCGCGCCAACGGGACAAGCCTCGGCAAAGGCTGTCTCAGCAACGGCGTGCCCGAACTGGAACTGAGCCTTCACGGACGCCTGACCATCGGCCAGGGATTCCAGATGCAGAATGGTCGTCATTATAATATGATCGGCCGGCAGCAGAAATGTTATCTCGTCGTCGGCAAAGACGCCACTCTCACGATCGGCGATCATGCGGGACTCAGCGGCACCGCCATCGTCTGCCACGACCGCATCTCCATCGGCGACCATACGCTCATCGGCATGAATTGCGTGATCTACGACACGGATTTCCACGATCTCGACTACCGGAAACGGGCCATGTTACCGGAAGACTACTCCGGCGTGGTCACAAGACCGGTAACCATCGGCAGCCATGTTTTTATCGGCGCACATTCCACCATCCTCAAAGGCGTCACTATCGGCGACCGCGCGATCATCGGCGCCGGATCGGTGGTGACGAAAAATATTCCTGCCGACGAGATCTGGGGCGGCAACCCCGTCCGCTTTATCGCCAAAGTTCCCGCGGACGCAGTGATCCCCACGCTGGGACTCCACCCGAATCTGGTCTTAAATCAGGCGCCATGAGAAAGTTCTCCCTTACCTTCTTCCTGGGCTGTGTGCTTGTCGCGACCATCTTTTTCGATGACCCGCACCTGTTCTTTTACAAACGCATCATCTATTGCGTCTTCATGGGCATCTCGCTCTATCAGCTGTACCTGTTCTATTTCAAACGGCCTGCGCAGGACACGGATATCGAGATGCCGGCCTGGTACAAGCCCTGGATGTACATGTTTTCCATCTTTATCGCCTACAACCTGCTGGTCGATGTACGCAACCCCGCATTCAGTCTCGTCACGGAACTCAACCACCCCCTGGCGGCCCTCGCCGTCGTACCGATCCTGGCATTCCGCATAGGGTATCAGCAAGAGAATGAACGCCAATTCGTCCGTTTCCTGCTCGGCACCGGCATCCTCTTTTGCTTTTTCTTTGTATTCCCCATCCAGGGAAAGAATATCTATACCCAGGGCCTCGCCTGCTGCTATGCGGTGATCCCGCTGGCTATCTTCGCCATCATATACCGGAAATACCGCCTTTTCGTACTCCTGCTGATCGTCCTCAGCTTTATCTTCAGCCAGCAGTCGGAATCCCGCACCATCATCCTGCGTATCCTGCTCTTCTTCGGGCTGATGGTAGCCATGAACTTCGTCAAAAGATGGCGCCCCCTGAAGCTGATCGTCATCGTGATCACCGCCTATTTTGTCTATCAGTTCCTCACCAACCTGGGAAGCTGGCTCGAGCTGTTCAAAGACTTTGTCCATGACAAGAGCTTCGACGACGAAGACACCCGCACCTTTCTGTTCAATGAGGTCTTCGGCGACATGAATACGCGGGATCTCATCTTCGGCCGTGGCTTCCAGGGCAACTATTTCAGCCCGTATTTTCTTTTTCTGGAGACCACGAACCACGATTTCAGCGGCGATTTCTACTATCGTTTCAGCGTCGAGGTGGGGTTCCTGGAATGCCTGCTGAAAGGGGGCTTCATCTTCTTCTTTCTGTTCGTCACCCCGATGGTAATGGCTATTTACCGGGGCCTTTTTACCCGGCATAACAGCCGCACCGCCTATCTGATATCCATCTATATCCTTGCTGAATTCCTGATCCTGTTCGTCGAGAACATCCCCTCCTACCATTTTCAGTTTTTCCTGATTTTCTTTTTAGCAGGCTACTGTTGCCGCCTGACCAAATTGCATCAAGTATTGGCGTATGAAGATCTCCATTATAACGCCGTCCTTCAATCAGGGGCGCTTTATTGAGGAAGCTATCCGTTCCGTGATGGACCAGGGCTATCCGGATTTCGAACACATCGTCGTGGACAATTGCTCCAGCGATGACACCCTCGATATCCTGAGACGCTATCCGCATCTCCGCTGGATATCGGAACCGGATCGCGGCCAGAGCCACGCGTTGAACAAAGGTTTCGGACTCGCGACGGGCGACGTCCTCGCATGGCTGAACTGCGACGATTTCTATCTTCCCGGCGCCTTCCACGCGGCCGCGGCAGCGCTGGCGGATGCCTCCATAGACGGGGTCTATTCGGATCTCAAGTTCTGCGATATCGAGGGACGTATCGTCAAACATTACCGGTCCCACCGCCCGGCAAGATTCCTCTCTCTCTTCCACGCCTTTATCTCTTCGGAATGTTTCTTTTACAAACGGAAGGTCATGGCGGGGATCGATATCGCGGAAGACCTGCATTACTGCATGGACCAGGAATTTGCGGCCAACCTCCTGTATCGTCGCTACCGTCTGCAATACCTGCGGACCTGCTTTGCGGTATTCCGCTGGCAGGGGGCGAATAAATCGCTGGACACCCCGAACGGCCGCACCCAACGTCTTCGGGAAGGCATCCGCATCTTCAACCGCCATAACGGCCTCATCCGGCTCGACGAGGAAAGCCTGCTGAACCGGAATCTCTACTCACTCAGCCGTAACCTGCTGAAACCCTATCGCCTGTTCCTGAAAGCCACCACTGCATGACTAAATTTATTACCACCAGCTGGGATGACGGTCATCCTTCCGATCAGCGTCTCGCGGATCTTTTGAGAAAATATGACCTCAAAGGCACCTTCTATATTCCCCAGTCCAATCCCGGTCACCGGGTGATGAAGGAAAACGAGATCACCGGTATCGCACAACATTTCGAGATCGGCGGCCATACGCTTCGGCACCGTAGCCTCAAACGGCTGCCGGCCACCGAGGCCCGGCAGGAGATCCGGGGGAGCTTCGACTGGCTCCGGTCCCTGCTGCAAAAAGACCCCGTGTCCTTCTGTCCCCCCTTCGGTGAATATTCCACCCGCTCGATCGCGGATATCTATGCCGCCGGCTTCCGGGTCATCCGTACCACCGAGCTGCTGTCACCCAAACAGGGCTCCGGGGTCATCCCTACCACGGTCCAGATGTTCGATCATACTTCGCTCACCTATTTCAAACACCTGCTTAAACGCGGCCGGCTGCGCAACCTCGGTCTGTGGTGCGGCTCGCATTTCGCGGCCGACACTTTCCGCCTGGTAGACCATTATGTGGAATTCATCGGCAGGCACGGCGGTTGCCTCCATCTGTGGGGACACTCCTGGGAGATCGACAATAACCGCTACTGGAACAAGGTGGAACGCATTTTCGCCGCCATCAGCCATCTGCCCGGATTTACCTACGTGGAGAACCGGGAGCTGGAAAAAACGAATTAGCCATGAAGATACTCTATATCCATACTTACTATATTCAGCGGGGCGGCGAGGACGCGGTCTATGAGGACGAGCTGCGGCTGATGCGCGAGGCGGGCTGGGAAACGGAATCGCTGCTGTTCAATAACCGGAGATACGCCGCGTTGAAATTCCTCTTTTTCTTTTTCAACCCGCTCTCCTTCTGGA
>DASZOW010000076.1:0-35810 GCA_035550615.1 Puia sp. | reverse complement strand
AAAAAACACGGGGTATTTTAGCGATCCTAACCCTGTTTGACCACTTTTTAACTAGTTTTTACCCGATTTTGATAATCCATTGCTAATATCCGATAAATCGCTATATTCATGATGCACCGGCCAGTCAACCACCAAAACTCGACACAATGAAAGTACTGCAATTCACCATACCCGTGCCGCACGACAAGACGGTCATTGTACAGAAAGATGAACTCCCGCATTTTTATCCTCATCTGCATCGGCACCAGGAGATCCAGCTTACCTGGATCCAGCAGGGCGAAGGGACCCTGGTTGCTGAAAACAACATGCATGCCTTCCGGTCCGGCGACATCTACTGGCTGGGCGTCAACATGCCCCACGTTTTTAAAAGCGACCCCTCCTACTTCGCGCCATCCAGCGGAAAGAAAGTACAGACCCTCAATATTTTTTTCAATGTCCGGGGACCGCTGGACAGCTTTTTCGAGCTCCCGGAGATAAAAAACCTGAAAGCCTTCCTGCAAAGCCGACAGGCAGGTTTCAAGGTTCCCGCCCAGCACGTTGCCGAAGTCTCCGACAAGATGCTGCAAATGCAAAACAGCACGGGAATCGATCAGCTGGTCCATTTCATCGAGCTGCTTAAACAACTTAGCTCATTCCACGAGTTGGAACCGCTCTCATCTTGCACGCAACCCGCTGCCTACAGCGAACATGAAGGCATCCGCATCGGCGCGATCTATAATTATATCATGCAGATGTTCGATAAACCCATTACCCTCGAAGACGTGGCCAAACAGGCGCACATGACCCCGCAGGCCTTCTGCCGCTACTTCAAAAAACATACACTGCATACCTTCGTCTCCTTCCTCAACGAGGTCCGGATCAACGAAGCCTGTAAAAAGCTAACGGATGGGAACTATGACAGCATCGCCACCGTCGCCTACAACTGCGGGTTCAACAGCATTACCAATTTCAACCGCGTGTTCAAATCGGTAACCCACAAGTCTCCAAGCGAATACATCGAACGCTATCTGCAGAACGTAGAAGCTTGATAATGGCGCCTCAACTGTTGGCTATGACCCCCTGACCATCCGTATCGTTCCGGAAACTGGCTATGACCCCCTGACCATCCGTATCGTTCCGGAAACCGGCCCGACGCCGCTATGAGGATTATGCGCGCCGAACCTGACCGTGACGGTATGCTTCCCGCGGACCAGCTCCTGTGGTATCGGATAGCTGATCTCATAGAACTTGCTTTGCTTGAAAGCGGAAAGATTCTGTGTGTCGATCGTCTGCCCATCGACCTGTATATCGAAATGCCGGCCACGATGATCTCCTCCCCAGTAATCGCAGAATAGGGAATTGCCCGCGGCAGAATCGACCTTCATGACAAATGAAAAATATCCTCCTTCCGCGGTAGACCGCCATTTCTTCCCATGGTCTTCGCCGGTAAGCAGCCCTTCGCCGGTAAACCCATGATCTCTTTCCGGCTGCATCTCTCCCAATCGCACCTGGTCGATGGTCCGGTCTTCCAACTCCTGCTCCCGCTTTCTCTCTGCTGCATATCTCTTCTGCTGCACGACCCAGGCACCAGGTGTAAAATAATCCCAGTAAACGCTATAATACTCGTGCTCCGTCCGGTTAAACGGGATTAAAGTAACATCCCCCGGCTGCCCCACGCCAGACGTCTGGAACACCAGCCGATTTGGATCCGTTCGCCTGATCCATCGGTTAGGGTCCTGGGTGGACGATACTAAAACCGGAATACCCTTTACGGGATCGGGTTCCCGCTCGCCTAGCTCTCCTGCCAGCAAAACAGGCCCATAGAACAAGGCAATACGCGCAGCATTATCCGGAATTGCCACGGTATAGAAATGCTCCGGAAAATGTACGTCCACCCGGTCCCCGTTCTTCCACACCCGGCGGATAACGAGATAACCATCCTCGCCAACCACTGGATTTATCACATGCCCATTGACCAGCAACCGTACCGGCCCGGACCATTTCGGTTTGCGGATGCGCAAGGTAAAATCGGCCGCATGCCCCGAAGAAAAAATCAAAACCGTCGAATCGCCTCCCGGTATCGCACTCCGTTGCTCGATCCTCACTCCCCTCTCCCTCCAGCTAAGCCGCGAAGAGATAAAAAGATTTACATACAAACTCCCATCCACACCCCGGGAATAGATCGTCTCCCCATATTTTACATGATTCTCCATGCCCGAACCGACACAGCAGGTAAACGTGTTGAACCGGTCGTTATACTCCTTATGCCCACCCATGCGGAGGGGAACAAAATAGGTCATCATCCCCGTGGCATGATCCTGCGAAGCCAGGATATGATTGTAAAGCGCCCGCTCATAATAATCCATCAATGCCGCCGACGGCCGCCAGGCAAAAAGATGCCGGGTCAGCTTCAGCATATTGTACGTATTGCAGGTCTCCGTGGTATTATCGGTCAGCTCATTATTCAACAAACCCGCCTTTCCGAGATATTCATAGTCGCTGTTCCCCCCGGTAGCATAAGTATGTCCGCCGACAACGATCGACCAAAACGACGCGGCGATCATGCTATCGCGCTTATCCGCAGTAAGCTCATACCGGCGTGCACAACCGATCACCTTCGGGATCTGTGTATTGGAATGTTTGCCGGCCAGATCGTCGAGCCCCCGGGAAAGTGAATCGAGTATCCGCCGGTCATAGAACTTATAGGAAAGCTCGAGATATTTCTTTTGCCCGGTGATGGCGTAAGTGTTGGCAAGTACCTCATTCATCCCGCCGTACTCGCAAAGCAACATCTTCTGCAGCGTCGAATCTGATAATCCGCCGACCACCGTACCCGTCCAGTCGGCCATCCCACGTTCCACCTCCAGGCTCTGCGCATTCCCGCAATAAAGCCATGCATCCAGCAACCCGGCCATCACCTTATGAACGGTATACCACGGCGACCAGGCGCCATTCAGATCAAACCCATGGGACCGGATCTTCCCCGCAGCGACCTCACTCCACAAGCTATCCTCGCGTGGGATAGCGCCTACATAACCATGCATGCCGATCATCCCCGGCGCAACCGCCTTTCCCCCTCGGGCAGCCGCACAAGCCGCCAGTTCCCCTACGATATAGTTCACCCGATGCAGGAACGCCGTATCTCCGGTAGCAGCATACTCCATCGAACACGCCGAAAGATAATGACCCAATGTATGCCCCGCCAGACCCGACGACTCCCAACCGCCATATTTTGGGGCCTTGGGCGTAAGCCCCGCATGCGCCCTGAACTCGGAAAGCAATCTGTCCGGCTCGATCTCGAGCAGATAATGGGCATCCGCCTCCATCGCTTCTTTAAATGGGCCATCCAACAGCCGCACATCCCTGATATCGAATGGATAAGCCCTCACAGCCGTCGCCGGTTGGACCTTCACGCTCTTATTCCCATATTCGGGCACATACGATTGGGCATGCGTTACAAAAGCTGTCGTCAATACTCCCAATAAAAAACCCGTTCGTCTCATAAAAAAATTTTTCATCTGCCGCCACCGGGACAATGTTCCCGTAAATAATCGGTAAACAAATGGGAAAGATGCAAACGTGTCCCCTCACCTTCACTGATCGCATGCGTCCGGTTGGGATAGACCATGATCTGGAATTTTTTATCGTATCTCACCAGCTCATTGATCAGCTCTTCCGTCCCCTTGTAATGCACATTGTCGTCTCCCGTACCATGCACGATCAGGAGATTCCCGCGCAGATTCTTCGCATAATGCAGCGGAGAATTGTTCACGAAATCTTCGCGGTTCTCCTGCGGCAGACCCATATATCTTTCCTGGTAGATATTGTCATAAAGCAGCTCGTCAGCCACCGGGGCGATCGCAATACCGGTCTTGTAGATATCCGGATACTGGAACATCAGGTTCAGGGTAGCCGATCCGCCGCCGCTCCACCCATGTACCGCGATCCGGCTGCTATCTACAAAAGGCCATTGCAGGATCTTCTTTGCCGCCATCGCCTGGTCCCGGATATTGATATCGCCGATCTTCCGGTAGATACATTTCCGCCATGCAGCACCCTTAGGCGCCGGCGTTCCCCGGCCATCGAGGCTGATCTGGATATAGCCATCCGCTGCAATATCTCCGGCATAAAGCGGCGTGCCCGCCGAACCGGCAACATCTTTGACCGTGGTGGCGGCCGGCTCGGTATAGACACTGAACAGTACCGGATACTTCCTGGTGCTGTCGAAATCCTTTGGCAGGATCATCCAGCCATCCATGGTGACGCCGTCGTCCGTCGTCAGCTGGAACATCTTTACCGGATACCTCGGACCGTTATGCCGGGCCGCCCTGGCCTCATTGGTCTTGATCGTCGTATGCTTCGGCAGACTCACCCATTCGGACACCGACTCATACTTATGATTGGAAAAATTATGGCTCGCATACAAAGCGCCCGGCGCGATATTGTAATTGTGCGTCCCCTTCTCCGCCGCAGGCGACACGAGCTCGAGCTTACCCTTTCCATCCAGCCGGACACGATAAAGGTACTGCTGGGTAGCATTGTCCGGGGAAGCCATAAAATACGCATAGCCGCCTTTTTCATCGATCGCCTTCAGGCTGATCAGATCATAATTGCCTGCAGTCAGCAAACGCTCCTTTTTGCCATCGCGCGAGACCCGGAAAAGATGGCGCCAGCCGTCCTTCTCCGATACCCACAGAAAATCTTTCCCCCCATCGATCCATTCCCAACCCGTCGGGTCATCGCTGTACCGCTGCTTGACATCGATCCAGGCCTTGTCCGTCTCCTCGTAGACCTGCGTAGCGGCGCCGGTCACGGCACTACAGATAAAGACCCTGGCGTCATTTTGTTTACGGTTCAACTGCTCCAACACGATCTCTCTGCTGTTGTCAGCCCATTCCATTCTGGGTATATAATGCTGCCTGCTATCCCCGGGTACATCCATCCAGGTGGTCCGGCCCGTAGCGACATCGATCACACCCACCCGGCAAGGACTGGGGTCCTCCCCCGCCACAGGATACTCCACCGGGATCGTAAAGGGATACAGCGAGTCGGTATTATCGATCATCAGGAAATTCTTGACCCTGGTGGCATCGAGCTGCCAGTAGGCAATGCTTTTGCTGGCCGGACTCCAACGGAAACCATCGCGACAGCTGAACTCCTCCTCGTATGCCCAGTCGAAGGTCCCATTGATCATCCGGAATGTGCCATCTGTGGTCAGTTGCGTGCTGGCGCCCGAGGCGAGATCTTCGACATAGATATTGTGCTCGCTGGTATAGGCCGCCCTGGTACCATCCGGCGAGATCTTGGCAAACATCAGGGATGACGGCGGCCGCGAGACGCCCAGCTGCTTCAACGCATGCGTCCCCAGGTCGAGCACCCAATAGTCGCCACGCGTATTCTGCCGCCAGACCTTTTTGCTGTTGGTATAGATCAGCAGCTTCTTCCCATCGTCGCTAAAGGAAAAATTCTGTATGGCCAAAGGTCCCGCCAAGCCCGGCGGCACCAACAGCGTCGCATCCACCACTACGATCCGCTGAAATGCCGGCAGAACATATCGCACCACCGAATTGCTCTCTACGGCAAAATAACTCTTCCCGTCGGCAGCCCATTTAATACCGCCGCCGCCCCGTTGGGCGGCGACAGCGCTGGCAAGCAAAACACCTATAATAAAAAGGGCTAACCCTTTAACCAGTGATCTCATGACTTTTGTTTGATACCAATGTAATACATTTTTTCTATAGCAGCCGGATCGAACAATGCGGCTTCATCGCCCTTGAGGTCCGTGCTTTTCCATTGCTGGGTCGGATAGATGCGGACCTTCGCCTGGTCATTCCGCAGGGTCAACGGGAAATTGAAACCCTCGATGCAATTCGTCCAACGATAGAAAATCTTTTTATGATCGGGGCTGAAATAATATTCAAGGTCGGGGATCTGCGTCGTTCGGAGGTACTGATCGAATAGCTTCGTCAGATCGATCCCCGAACGCCCGGTCACATAATGCTCGATCTGCGCCGACGTTACCGTCTGATGATAAAAGGTCTTTTGCAACCCTCTCAGGATCTGCCGCCATTTTTCATCATCGTCCAGCGTATGTCTGATCGCCTGAAGCATATTACCCGCCTTGGGATACATATCTCCGCTGCCTTCCTCATTGACATTATAACGGGCGATAATGGGCCGGTCGTTCAGGATACTACGCCGGGTCGCGACATTGTATTCGTTTCCGGCCTCTCTTCCCCACATATAATCTACAAAAAGTGTCTCGCTGTAATTGGTAAACCCTTCGTGAACCCACATATCGGCCAGGTCCTTCGTGGTCAGGCTATTGCCGAACCATTCATGCCCGCTCTCATGAATAATGATAAAATCGAACATCATTCCATATTTGGAACCGCGGCCCCGATATCCGAAGGCGTAGTTGTTGCCGTATGCCACTGCACTCTGATGCTCCATTCCGGAATGCTGCACATCCACCAGCTTATAGCCGTCTTCATAAAAAGGATAAGGGCCCATCCAATGCTCATGTGCATGCAGCATATTATGCACCTGCGTCGGCATATAATCCTTCGCCCGCTGCAAATTGTAATCCAACACCCAGTAATCGAGATCGAGACGCCCCTTTTCGCCCTGAAAATCTTCGTGGAAAGTAACATATTTCCCGATATACGGGATCAGGCAATAATTGCTGATCGGATTCACGACGGCCCATTTGTAAGTGGCAGTCCCATCGCCATTGTTCTTCTTGAACTGCAGCCGCCCGTTGGAAACGCCCACCAGCGTGTCGGGAACGATCATCGTCATCGAACCGCCGCGGTCCGGCTCGTCACCCTGATAATCCTTACAGGGATACCATAGCGATGCGCCCATGCCCTGACAGGTTACCGTCATCCAGGGCCTGCCCAGCGAATCTCTGGTCCACGTCCAGCCGCCGCTCCATGGTGGCCGCTTTGCCTCGGTGGGAGTGCCGGAGAAAAAGATCCGGACGGTATTCTCGGAACCCAGCTTCTCTTTCGGGGTATGAATATGCCAGGCATTGCCTTCCTGCGTATAGCTGAGTCGTTTGTCGCCACTGCCGACAACGCTGTCGATATGCAACGGGGCCACCAGGTCGATCTGCATGGCCGGCTGCTTTTCGCTGACGACCTTATACGTGATCAGATCGTTGCCTGCAGTAGTCCTGCCCGGAAAATCGGGTTTTATAGTGATATCATAACGTTGGATATCCCACCAGGTCCGCTCGGGACCATTGGACCCGCGAAGCGTATCGGCATGTGTAAAAATCTTGTGCTTGTATTCTTCCGAAGCCTCCGCTATCATTCGCGCCCGCCGCGCACGGAGGCTGTCGGGGTTCGGTTGTGCACTGGTCTGCGCCAGAACCGTCAAAGCGGTCGCCGGTCCAAGCAGTATGGCAAGGAGAACGGCAGTTCCGAGTTTCCTCATAGCGACTACAGGTTAGGTGAAAACCAAATATAGCTTCAGCCGCCTGCGGACGCTTCCTGATTATTGATCTGTTCTAAACGAAAATTACCCCCTCCGTTTGCCCCTCATTTGCCGGCGCATTCGGGATCGGTAATGGTAAACTCTTTCGTGAGCCGGATATCCGCCGAACTGCTGCCCACCAGCACCTCGAACTTACCCGGTTCGACACGCCAGACCATGTTCTTATCCAGCAGGGAGAGATCGTCGGGATGCAGCGTGAACCTGACCGTCTTTTTCTCTCCCGGCGCCAGCGTCACCCGCTCGAAACCGCGAAGCTGCTCTTCATAGACGGTTACGCTGCTGACCTCATCATGCACATAAAGCTGTACTATTTCGTCGCCTTTTCGAGTACCCGTGTTTGTTACATCCACCGAAACTTCGACATCACCCGCCGGTCTTTGCTGATCCGGCGTCACGGCGAGATGGCTGTATTCGAAGGTCGTATAGCTCAACCCATAACCAAAGGGATAGATCGGACCGAATACGCTGGTGTGGTTCTCTCTGCGGGTCTGTTTTCCCCGCGAGCCTTTAGGCGTGGCGCCCATGGCGCCGGCGGCTACCGAATGCTCTTCGGCTGCGGCTGTCTCCGCCCGTGCCGATTCCCCCGGCTGGCTACCCGGCTTGTACGGGAAATTCCATTCTATTTCCCCCGTGGTCTTGGGAAACGTGATCGTCAGCTTTCCGCCGGGATTATAGTCTCCGAAAAGGGTCTCGGCAATAGCCTGCCCGCCTACACTATTGGGAAACCAGGCTTCGAGGATCGAAGGTATATACCGGTTGGCCCAGTTGATGGTCAGCGGCTGTCCATTGATCAGGATCAGTACTACGGGCTTACCCGTCGCCTTCAATGCCTCTAACAGCTGCTCCTGGCGGCCGGGCAGACCGAGACCGGTACGCGACATTCCTTCTCCTACCCGCTTTTCGTCTTCACCTAATACGGCGATGACCACATCGGAATTCCGCGCCTTGGCGACTGCCTCCTCGATCCCGGCTTGCTCCGTAGCATTCAGCGGCGTCGGGATGATCTCGGTTTCCGGCCACGCGCTATCCACCATCTCGCAACCCTTGGCATAGTCGAGCGATGCGGCTTTCCCCAAATAATTGCGTAGCCCCTCTTCCACCGAGATTACGGAAAGGTGGCTGGGGCCATACCTGCTGATAGCATACGAAGTGGCCTCCGCCAGCGGCCCGGTGACCAGGATATGATGATATTTCTTTTTATCGAGCGGAAGAAGATTGCTGTCGTTCTTAAGCAGGACCAGCGACTCGCGGGCCATCTGCAGCATAAAAGGCGTGGTCCTGCCTGCCTTCAGCACCTCATCGGCAGCCTTGGGATCCTTGACATACGGCTGATCGAAAAGCCCCAGCCGGAACTTGACCCTCAACACGTCGGCCACCCGGCTATCCAGCGTCTTCATGGAAAGATCTCCTTCCTTCACCAGTTCACGCAGCGGTTCGATAAACGTCTGCGGCGGCGTAAAATTCGTCCGGACATCCAACCCGGCTTCCATGGCCTGACGCACGGCATCCTTATAGGTCGCCGCCACATGATGCTTGGTAAAAAGATATTCCACCGCATCGCTGTCGGAAACGACATACCCGTCGAAACCGAATTTCTCCCTTAACAGCTCCGTCAGAAAATAATAGCTGCCGGTAATGGGCATCCCGTCCCAATCATTATAGCTGCTCATGACGCCCATGGGATGCGCCTCCTGGATCACCCGGCGAAAAGCATACAGATAAAGCTCATAAAGCTCGCGCGGCGCCACATGCGGATCGGTACGAACGCTGCCGTCCCGGCCGCCCTTGGGAACGCTGTAAACGGCATAGTGCTTTAACGTGGACGCCACCCCCTGGCTCTGGATTCCCAGGGTCATCTGTTTACCCAGCTCCGCAACGAGGAACGGGGATTCGCCATAACATTCCAGCGTCCGGCCCCAACGCGGATCACGGGCAAGGTCCAGGATAGGCGCATACACATTGGTATAACCCAGCGCCTTGGCTTCCCGGCCAACGATCTCCCCCGCTTCATGAACAAGCGCCTTGTCCCAGGTCGAGCCGATAGCGATCGGCGCAGGCAGCGATGTGGCCCGGTCATGATTCAACCCATGAATACCCTCGTTGGTAAAATCTACCGGGATTCCCAGACGCGTCTGCTCCACAAACCAATGCTGGATCGTATTGATGGCCTCCGCATGCCGGCTGAAGGGATAGGACCAGGACGTATTGGCGCTCGGCGTGTTGACGACCCCATTGAGATCTTCATCAATATTGGCGATGCCATCCTTCCAGACCTCGTTCTTCCAGCCCGGCGTAGGCAGCTCATCCTTGAGCACACGGCCAAAACCATATAATGTAGCCGTTTGACAGGTCTTTTCTTCCAGCGTCATCTGGCTTAGCAGATCGGCAATACGCCGGTCCACCGGTTCTGCCGGGTCTTCGAAAATATCTTTTCTACCGTTCTTGTTGAAATCGATCCAACCATCGTGGTAGATGCTACGATACTGAGCTGAAACTGTCAAAATAGAGAAAGAGCAAACAATAGACAGGATAAAAATACGCATCCTTAAAGATAAGGATTGCCTGAGAACCGAAACGCCGGCCCCCCGCCTTTCCGCAAGACAAACTGCGCAAACGATTTCGAGACGCGGCCGGTCCCCACGCTCCATCGCCCCGCATCATCACCACGCCTCATCCTTCTGAAAAGCCAGGATCAAAATAATCCCGCTCAACAACCCGGAAAATCCAATGAACTGCTGGCTCTCGATATGTACCACACTGTTCATAAAAAGGACCTGGCCGAGGATCAGAAAAAGCGAGATCGCGATGATCACGATCCGGCGAAGATGACGTTTGGAAGAACCTTTAAACAGGCCGAAAATGGAGATCAGGGAAAAAAACACACCAACGAGCGTTGTCATAAGATTAAAGTTTTTTCATAGAATAACAGATTTTCAATATACGAAAGCAGCAGCCCGGACGCAATAGGAGATTTGCGCCGTAACTCTACGGGGAAAAATAACCTTCCGGCAACTCTACGCCCATATACGAAAACCACTATATGTCTCCCGGAAAATTCAGGAATTCGCCGGCAGTTATCCCCAAACCCCGCGCGAGACGGTAGATGGTAGTAAGCTGAATATCGATCTTCCCGGCTTCCATAGCCGCGAGATCACCCGGATCGAGCCCCGTCAGCATAGCCAACGCCTCGATCGTCAACCTCCGTTCCTCCCGCAATTCGTTGATTCGGCGCCCAAGCAGACGCAAAAAATCCCCCTGTCTGTCCATAGATCAGTTACTTTAAATGCCGCGGCCGCGGCGTCGATAAATCTGTTTGGTTGGAAAGACAAAAAAGGAGGATACCGGAGTATCCGTATCCCTTATACGGACACAGCGCCATTTTAACCATCCGGGCGCCAGGTTTGTCCCGGCGCTATTCGGGTTCGTATGCCAGCAGAACGGAAGGATGAGCCTCCAGGGCGACAGCCAACTGCAGCAGCGTGGTAAAGGTTATATTGATCATGCCCTTCTCGATCTTGGCGATCTTGCTGTTGTCGATACTACAGGCATACGACATTTCGCGGAGACTCAATCCTTTCTCCTTACGAAGTTTTCTCAGGTTCTCGCCGAACCGCTTTAAGACCTTCTTGTCTGCTGGCGTAATCATTATTTTTTCTTGAGATGAGGACCCAAGGTGATAGATTTTTTGAACATGTTTGAGGTCCAAAAAGGCCGCAAACAAAATTTAATAATTCGTTCATAACAAAGCTTCGAAGGTTCCGTACAAAAATAAAAAAGTCTACGCCATAAACAATAGCGTAGATCTTCGAATTGCCGATACCGTAATGATTACACCGGATAAACTCTACTCATACCAGTCGTAAATCTGATTCCCTATGACGTCCACCATGATCGCACATTTTGGGGAATCGGTTTCCCAATCCGCACCCCGCCGCTTGACCAGGCCGCAATAAACATTGTTGAGAACAACTTGAAAACTGGTGGGGATGCGATGCTGAACACCCGTCTGAAGCGGCTTGATCTCACCGCGATATTGAACACCGTCGTAAGTAAAATGTATGGGAAACTTATTGAACATAAATGAGGTTTTAGCCGTAATTGATGAGAATGGATAATATAATTATTATGCCAGCATACGGCTTGGCTACCCTCATTACAAATCAATAACTTATCCCCCATCCAGCAGGATCGTCACGACAGTGCCCCGCTCGGGAACGCTCTGGATATCCAGTCGTCCGCCCAGCGGCCGGAGCAGCTCGGTAATGAACCGGTAGCCAAACGAAGAACTGGCATCCACGGCCTTTTCCGCGCTAAGCAGATGGGCGATCTTTGCCGCGGTCATCCCGATACCCGTATCGGTGATCCGTATCAGTATCCCCTTCTCCGTTCTTTCGGCATCGATGCGGACACTACCCTTCCGGGTATATTTGATGGCGTTGTCCAACAGGTTACGAACGACGACCGCCAGCAGATTCCTGTCGGAATAGATGATCAACCCGGCAGGCACCTCCTCGCCAAGTACCAGCCCCTTCCGCCGGGCAATATCCTGGTAAAGTCCCGCAGTCTCCTGGATAAAGGCCCGCAGATCCAATGACTCCTTACGCACATTGAACCCTTCCCTGTGCGTATTGTACCAGGCGAGGAAATCATTGCTGAACCGGCATAGGTCCTTGTTGGCATTCCCCACCTGCCCAAGCAGATCATCCATCTCCGCCGGGCCTATCTGCCTGTGTTGCATGATCAGATGATCGATCAGCAGCGACATGGAAAATAGCGGCGACCGTAGATCATGCATGATCACGGAGATAAGCGATTCCTTTAAATATGAACTCTCCTCCAGTTCCCTGGTCCGTTCTTCTACTTTCTGCTGTAACCGCATATTCTGCCGGAGCAGCCAGCGCATCCGTAGCTTGTACACCAGCCATGCCAGGAAAACAAAGCCCGCCGCCACGATAATAAGGAACAGCCGGGTATTGTACCAATGCGGCAATACCTCGAAGTCGATCGCCGTATCGGAATGCTCCTCCGGCCCTCTGCGCGCCCTTACCCGAAGCACATAATGCCCATACGGCAGCCTGTTGATCACGATCTTGCCATCCCTGCCGATCGGATACCACTTTTGACCCATGGGCTCGATAAGATATTCCAGCTGCAGATTATCTTCATGACCGAAATAAGGAGTCGAAACATCGCCTGAAATGCGATTGAAATCGGAACTCACCACCGGATGCGCCGGGTCCCAGAGCACGGAGTCGACCCGCAGATCGTCTATCAGCACGGTCGTCCCGGAAAGCTCCCGCCGGACGCTGTCAGGATGGAACCAGACAAGCCCATCGAGGCTGGGGAAATAGAACCTGCCCCGCCGGTCCACAAACGCCGCCGGCGAACACCCTCCATTGAATTCATTGGTATTGAACCCAAAGCTCTTGTCGAAATATTCAAAAAAGACGGCCCCGTTGCCGCTAGCCGCATAGGCATCCAGCTCGCTCTTCGGAACGCGGAAAAGTCCATGGTTGGTGCTTATCCAGAAAAATCCTTTGTCATCCTCCAGGAAGCCATGCGCCGTACTGAGATACTTATGCGCATCCAGCGGAAGGGGAATGAACCGCCCATCGATATATTTGAAATACCCATTGCCATATGTACCGATCCAAATGCTCCCGTCATGCGCTCTGTAAATGTTACGGGCATAGACATGGGGTAACAATGGCGCCGCCCCTAACCGGCCGGTAGCCATATCGAAGCTGAATATTCCATCCCAGCATCCGATCCAGAGGGTCCCCGGACTAACCTCCGCGATCGTCTCGATATTATGCTTCAGAAAATACGGTACCCTGCTCAAGACCTGCTGTAAATTTCCATCTTTGTACTTCCATAAGGAATACAACGAGCTGATCCAAACATTTCCGTCGCTCCCCTGCACCATATCGCTGACATAAGAATCTATGGGATGTGGATCGGGGTCGGTCAGATGCGTGAAACTGCTGTCATAGATCAGCAGCTGTTTTCGAATACTTAGCCAGATGCGGCCATCGGTGGATCGGAACAGACAATGGCGGTCGGGTCGCTCCTCCGGACTGAACAGGATATCCTTCCGGTGATCCGGATCAAAAATGCCGTTACTGGTAAGGATCCGGCCGCCGGAGAGCGGCAGACACGCTAAAAACACATTGCTGATATAATCCTGCACCGGAAAATCGAGCGTATGGAACTGCCGGGGACTGACAACAAAAAGTCCTTGACTCGTAGTACCCACGAACAGCTTGCCGGAAACGCTGTCGTATTGGAAAGCAAAGACCGGCTGATTCGCGAGAAACGTCAACCCGCCGAACAGGAGGCTCGCCTTCAGGGTGTCCGCGTCTATCCTAAGGATATAGATATCTGTACCAGCCCTGGCAATGGCCAGATTACCCTTGGTATATAGACCGATGGAACTCGGCGTATGGCCTGCGATGCCATCCAACAAGGGCTTTATCGATTTGTCAAGCCTTATCGTCACTTGCCGGCCATGACGGAAGAACTGCGCGCCCGAGCGCCCGGGAACACAAAAAACATCGTCCTTGAAAAATGCGTAGGACCCCGGCCCCTGACCCCTGGCCACGGGCAGCCTGATCATCCGCGCTGGCGCCCTGCTGAGAAAAAACCAATCATCTCCATTACGGATGACCGCTTCATTGTCGTTGATGATCCAGTAGGTCGGCGACTTAAGCAGGCTATCCAGCAGGACCATATCGATATTCGCTACCCCCGCAGCAAACAAAGGACCGGCATCGAATACGCCATTGGAATGATACGTCATCAGCTTATGCGGTAGCCGGGATAACGGTGTATCCACGACGATGCGATAGTCCGGCTGGACCCTGAAGATAATGGCAGGATCGAATTCGGAGCGGACCAGCACCTCCTGACCGCGATTACCGGACAGCACCGCAAACCGGTTTATCTGCAACACCGGCGTATTCTTCATATTGTAGACATGAAAACGCTGCCCGTCGAACCGTACAAGACCATCCTCCGTGGCGATCCATAAGAAATGGTTCCGGTCCAACAGCAGGTCCTTGGCGCTGCTCTGGGGCAATCCATTGTCGGTGTTATATTGCTGAACGATAAAATTACGGACAGGAGACGGCGTTAAGGTCTCTCCGGGGTGCTGTGCATAGGCGGCAGAATATAGGAAGAACAGTAGGAAAAGGTTTTTCCCCATTTAGGTAGATCTCCCACATTAAATGTAATAAATTTTCTACACGAAAACCATAATCCCGGAAAACTGGGGCATGGCCCTGCCTTTCTCATAGAAGCCGGACCGCCGTGTAGCTACCGTATTTGCGGAAACGTCATTCCCGTGATCTTGCGGTACAGGTCGACCGCATACAGATCGGTCATCCCGGATATAAAATCGACGACCGCCTGCGTATCTTCATAAAGACGGTCAGGCGCCCCCGTGATCACGAATTGCCGGGAGATGAGCTGCAGCAGCTTTTCCGACTTCACGGAACCGGGATGAAGCACCGCTCCGTAAAACTCTTTGAGCATACCCCCGATGACATTATACCCCGCAATCTCGATCTCCACTACGGACCGGTGGTTATAGATATGCTGGACCGAAAAGGCATCGATGGCCTTGACCAACGCCAGCTCCCTGGACGGCAGAAAATCGATCAGCGACCTGGTAACCGTACCCGCCAATAGCTCGGCCTCCTTCTCCATAAAGATATCCCGCACCCTCAGGATCAGCAGGTTGATCAGTTTGGCCCGCAGGAACTGCACCTTTTGATTGTCGTCATTGATATCTAAGAAGATCTTCTCCACCCTGTCCCGCGCGTCATATCCCGTCTCTTCGTCAAAAAAAGAAAGAAATAGCTCCCGGATGGTATCGATAGAAATGATATTGAGCCGGTGAGCGTCTTCAAAATCGATGATCCGGTAACAAATATCATCCGCCGCTTCTACGAGATAGACGTAGGGATGCCTGGCAAAGACATTCCGCGCAGGATCTGCCTCCGGTATTCCAAGCGCCGTGGCGATCTGCCGGTAGGTGCCGATCTCGGAATCGAAGAACCCGGATTTCTTGGTCGCCAGCGATCGCTTGTCGAAGCCGCTCAGCGAGTCACAAGGATATTTCACGATCGAAGCGAGCGTCGCATAGGTCAGCCGAAATCCGCCCGGCGTCCGCTCATTGAAACTATGCGTCAGCGTCCGGAACGCATTGGCGTTACCCTCGAAAAAAAGAAAATCCCGTTGCTGATTGGGCGTCAGCTCCTGGTCGAAACGCTTTTTCCCATCCCCCGTCAGCTCGCGGAAGAAATTGCGGATCGCATCCTCACCGGAATGCCCAAAAGGGGGGTTGCCGATATCATGCGCCAGACAGCCGGCAGCGATCACCGACGGCAGCTCATATTTATAGAACTCGCGGAACTCCTCGCCAACCCCGGCATACCTATCCCCGAGCGCATCCCCGACCGCCTTCCCGAGCGAACGGCCCACCGACGCAACCTCCAGGCTATGGGTAAGCCGGTTATGTACGAATACGGGACCGGGAAGCGGAAACACCTGCGTCTTATTCTGCAGTCTCCGGAAAGCGGAGGAAAAAACGATGCGATCGTAATCCCGCAAAAAAGAAGTACGCATCCGCGGATCGGAAATGCCCGCTCCCTCCGATGACCGCGCGGCGCTCGATGAAACCGGCGATCCGGTTCGTATAGGGCTATACAGTCTCTGCCAGTCCATTTTATTCATGCATTGTCTTTTAATCCCCTCATCCGTTCTATTGCCCGGATTTATAGCTGACCGTATTGCTTAACGTGCCGATATGATCGATGGTGATCTCCACCCGATCTTTTTCTCTTAAAGTAAAATCGTTGTCGGGAACCAGGCAGGTGCCCGTCATCAAAAAACAACCCTGGGGAAAATCCATGTCGCGATACAGCCAGCCGGCCAGTTCGGAAAGCTTACGTTTTATCTGGCTGATGGCGACCTCACCGCTGTAAACAGCGCTTCCATTCCGTTGTATGATCATCCGGATCCGCGTCGCAGGTGGGATCGGATCGGCGGGGATATACAGACACGGTCCCAGCGCAGCACTGCGTTGATAGACCTTGGCCTGGGGCAGATACAGCGGATTCTCCCCTTCGATGCTGCGCGAGCTCATATCGTTCCCGATCGTATACCCCTGGATCTCCCCTCTGGAGTTGATAAAAAGCGTTAGCTCGGGCTCGGGAACATTCCAGGCAGAGTCGCGCCGGATATACACCGCTTCATCATGCGCTGCAACCCGGTGAGGCTGCGATTTGAAAAAAAGTTCCGGCCGCTCGGCTTCATAAACCTTGTCATAGAAACTGGCGCCGCCCGACTCCTTTGACTCTTCCATCCTTGCATCGCGGCTCCGTAAATAGGTGACCCCGGCAGCCCAAACCTCCTGTGCGCCGACCGGCGCCTGCAAAGCGCTGTTCAGGATCGCATCGGCCTGTACGGTAGAAAGCAGCTCCGCATGCGGCAGCAACGTCTGTAAATGGTGATGCAGCCCGCTGCGGTTGATCAGCTCATCCCATGGGAGCCCGATCCGGTAGTACCGATTGCCGTCCCCGACGACATTCCCCTGACTTGTCTTGTATAGTTTCATAACTTCTTTCTGATTTGCCAAATATAGCCATTCCCTCAAAGGTCATGGAATATTAAGCGAATTTTAATAGGCGCGATTTCCTGCTTTCAACTAATTTGCGTATTTTATAGTGCTCAGTCCATCTACGCTTGCCATTACCACACATGAAACACAACAAGACTAACCTGTCCAGCAACCCTCGTTTTTCTCTACGGACGATTTCCATCCGCCTGCAACTGCCGCTATTGATCTGTCTATTGCTTTTGGTGATGATCCTGCTGTTCGGCACGATTTCCTACCTGAGCATCCGGCGGGCCTCGATGACCATAGGTGAGCAACGCCTCCAAAGTCTTACAGAACAGCTTTCCGGCATGTTCCAGCAGTCCGCCCATAGCCTGAATACACGTTGTCGGATCCTGGCCAACAGCAAGGAGATCGTCGATTACCTTGACGCCGATCCTGCCACCAGGAGGATGCCCGGCAATAGCATAGACGCATTCCAGAAATTGCTGGCCGACACGCTGACGGCCTGGGTGGAAGTGCGCGATCCGCAGGGCGGACTGCTCTTGCGTGAGGACAGAACGGGACCAATCTACTCTGGCCGGCCTTTTTCCAGCCAGGACCAGGAATCCGGTAGACCGCTGGTACCGCCGAACATACCCAAAGAAATAATGGAAGATAAAGCCGATAGCAATATTGTAGGAAATCTGTATCATCTGGGAGATAGCCTGTATTACCCCATTATCGCAAGAACTGCCGGGAACGGTAAAACGCTCGGCTACCTGCTGTCCTGGCGGGCCGTGCGCAACACCACCAAAACCGTGGACCAATTATCCCAACTGCTGGGCTCCAAAGCAGCACTTTATATCGGCAATAACAACGGCTCCTTGTGGATCGATATGGTGAAACCCGTCCCCGCCCCGCCCGTAGCGATGGAAAAACCCCGCAAAACGGTGCACTATATGCGGCCCGGCGGAAAGGTGATCGCCTATGCGATGCCCATACCAGGCACTAAGTGGAGGGTCGCGGTCGAGCTCTCTCAGACGCTGATCCTGGAAGCCGCCAGCCGATTTCTGTACTGGCTCATCGGCATTGGAGCGTTCCTCACCCTTGCAGGCAGCCTGATCGCCTGGCTGATCAGCCGGAACTTTACGCGCCCACTGGACCGCCTGATGCGTGCCGCAGCCGCCATAGAGGCCGGCGACTATTCTTCGAAAGTAGACATCTATCGCCGTGATGAGCTGGGCAGACTGGCCTCCTCCTTCAATTCCATGACGACAAGGATCCATCATACCCAGGACGACCTCGAGAAAAAAGTACAAAGCCGGACCCAGGAATTGGAATCGGTCAATAAAGAGCTGGAAGCCTTCTCCTACTCGGTTTCCCATGACCTCCGTGCCCCCTTAAGAGCAGTCAGCGGATATGCCATCATGCTCAAAGAAGACTATGAGGACAGTTTCGACGATGAAGCCAAAAGGATCACAGGCAATATCATCGCCAATGTAAAAATGATGGGCCAGCTCATCGACGATCTGCTCGCCTTCTCCCGGCTCGGAAAAAGGGAGGTCAGAAAACAACAGGTGGACATGGAAGATCTCGCCCGGGCTTGTGTTACCGAACTGTCACAGGCCCTGCCGAACGACACCTATCTCATCGACATCGGCCCCATGCCTTCCTGCAAAGGCGACCCCGACCTGCTCAAACAGGTCTGGATGAACCTCATCGGCAATGCCATCAAGTATTCCTCCAAACAGGCGGATCCCCGCATTACCATCGGCTCCATCGAAGAGGCGGGACGCCCCGTCTACTTTGTACGCGATAACGGCGCCGGATTCGATAACAAATACGCGGACAAATTATTCAAAGTATTTCAACGCCTCCACAGCCACGAGGAATTCGAGGGAACAGGAATAGGCCTGGCATTGGTCAAACGCATCCTCGACAAACATAAAGGCGGGATATGGGCGGAATCCTCGCTGGGAAACGGTGCGGTATTTTATTTTAAACTGACGCTCTAAGCCAAAGAACCATAAACTTAAATTCTATCCAAATATGTACACCCAAGTCGAAGTACTGCTCGTAGAAGACAATATGCACGACGCAGAAATGACCATTCGCTCCCTGAAAAAGGTCAACCTGGCTAATAACCTGGTGCATGTCAAAGACGGAGAAGAAGCCCTGGACTTTATCTTTGTCCGGGGAAAATTCGCCGGTCGCCAACCCGACCAGTTCCCAAAAGTGATCCTGCTGGATATCAAGATGCCCAAAGTGGATGGCATCGAGGTCCTCAAACAGCTAAAATCCAACGAAACCAGCAAGACCATCCCGGTAGTGATCATGACCTCTTCCCGGGAAGAACAGGATATCATCAACAGCTATCAGCTGGGAGTGAACAGCTATGTCGTAA
This sequence comes from Puia sp., assembly GCA_035550615.1. Lineage (GTDB taxonomy): Bacteria > Bacteroidota > Bacteroidia > Chitinophagales > Chitinophagaceae > Puia. The sequence continues at coordinate 16,326 of DASZOW010000076.1, read as the reverse complement.
AACCCGTGGATTTCGAAGGATTTGCCCGCGCCGTAAGCCAGCTGGGCCTATATTGGCTGCTGACCAACCAACCTCCATTACCCGCACATAAGCAATAAACGGAATAAGTATATGGACCAACCTCTAAAAATACTCCACCTCGAAGACCTCGCCGCAGACGCCGAAATGGTCGACCGTATCCTGCGAAAAGCAAGGTTCAACTTCCAAAAGAAAGTAGTCGTCGACAAACCCGACTTCATCCGGGCATTGCATGACTTCCAACCCGACATCATCCTCTCCGACCATTCCCTGCCGGCATTCAATTCCCTGGAAGCGCTCCGGATCACCAGGGCTGAAGGCATCGCCGCGCCGGTTATCCTGGTCACCGCCACCGTCTCCGAGGAGTACGCGGTAAACGTCATCAAAGAAGGCGCCAGCGACTATGTACTCAAGGACCGGCTGGAAAGACTGCCTAACGCCATGCAGAATGCCTTGGACAAATGCCAGATGGAGAAGGCCCGGCAGGCAGCCGATGAAGCATTACGCTCTTCCGAACAAAAATATAAACTATTGTTCGAAGCCAATCCGATGCCCATGTGGATGTTCTCGCTGAAAACGCTTCGCATCATCGATGCCAACGAAGCCGCCGTCGCTAACTACGGCTATACCAGGGAAGAGTTTCTTTCCATGCAGACGGGCGCGCTCTGGAACGCCTGGAATCCCGGGCTATACCGTTCCGGTATCTGGAAACACAGAAAAAAAGATGGCACGCTCATCGATGTCGAAGTCATCGCCCGCGACATGGTCCACGACAACGAAAATGTCATCCTCATGCTGGCGATCGACATCACCGAGAAGTTGAAGGCGCAGGCCGCACTGGCCATGCAGGCGGAGATCCAGCGGAAACTGATCACCGAAACCAGCATGCAGGTCCAGGAAAAAGAACGCGAGGAGATCGGCAAAGAGCTGCATGACAACATCAACCAGATCCTCGCAGCCACAAAAATGTATCTCGACATCGCTATCAATGAGAGCGACGACGAAGAAGTCTCGGGAATTTTGTTTAAAAGCCACAAAAATCTCAACACGGCCATGGAAGAGATACGTCAGCTTTCCCAGTCGCTCGTAGCTCCCTCCCTCGGCGACGTCCGTCTCGACCAGGCTATATCCGGTCTCATAGAAGGCTTGCCCGATACGGCGTCCTTTCACGTAAAGCTCGATGCCGCCGGCTATACCGACGATGTCCAGGACCAAGGCATAAAGCTCACCTGTTACCGGATCGTACAGGTTCAGCTCAGCAACATCATCAAACACGCCAAAGCAAAGAACGTGACCATTCGCCTCAGGAAAACGAATAACCTGCAGTTGACCATAGCCGACGATGGCATCGGCTTCCTCCCCGGGAAAAAGACTTCGGGGATCGGGCTGCGCAACATCCGGAACAGGATAGAATTCTACAATGGCAATTTTGCTATCGCTTCGGAACCCGGAAATGGCTGTACGGTCACCACAACCATCCCCTTGCACCCTATTACCGGATAACGAGCAGCCAGCCCTTACCCTTTTCCACCGGCAGCGGATCTCCAACCGCAAAATGCCGGGCAGGCTGGAAATTTTTGATCTCCGGTGCTTCGATAGTAGCATGCGCAGGATCGATACCGATACTCTGCCAGTCGATCGCAAGCCTTACCGTGGTGTCCTGCGAGGCCCAGGATGCCAAAGCTACCAGCACAGCGTCCCGCTTCTTATAGACGGTGGCAGGGATCTCGCGCACACCCGTCTTCACCGGACAAGCAGGGCTCCAATAGCCGATCATCTTCGTTCCCTGCATCCCGAAATCGTCCCAGGCCTTCCAGATCGGTCGCGGATCGGCATTATCCGACCAGGGCATCCGGTTCGTCATCCCATAGACCATACCCCGCCAGGGATTGCCGCCCCCTTGAAGCATCTCCCCCATCAGCCCAAAAGGAATGCCGCTGACCTCAGTGAGAAAGAAATCGGGCGGATTATTCTCATAGTCGAAATACTCCCCGAACCAAAGCCGGTTGAGATAAGGGAAATGCTCCATGTACAAATTCGCGCTGTTGTTGTACCCATCTCTGGGATTATATTGATTGGCGCTATGCAGATCGATGATACCGGGATGACCATCCTGCGTCAGCACTCGTTTGATCCGTTTCATCGTTACCCGGTCAAAGGCTACATCATCGAGATAGATACCGTCGATCCCGACATTCCGCACCAGCCAATTCATGCCCTCGACATAATAGTTATGCCATCTGCCCCCGCCATCGGTCCCGCTGTTGATGATGGCTGCATCCTTGATCTCCGGTACAAACCACGCGGGAATATAGTCATCTCCAAGATGCTCCTGCAGCCAGGAAAAACCCTTGCCGGGACCCGCCGGATATATCTCATGGCCGAGACTGCGCAATGCAAAGATCTCATACGCATGATCGGAAAGCTCCCTGACCGTGTTATAGATCTTGACCTTTAGCCCCAGGCTATGCGCGGTATCGATAAATCCCTTCATCTTCTTCCATTCGATAAAAGGATAGTTGATCCATGGATTTATGGGCGTGGCGTGATGTATGTTCACCACGGTGGCCCCGGTAGCTCGGATGATGCGCGGATCATCGTATTTATGATAGAATCTCATCGCCCACTGTGCATCGGTATTCAATGTATGGAACGGGGTGATCAGCAGTTTGAAATTGTAATACAGGGTATCTCCTTTTTTCATCAGCCGCGCGCCGCTGTAATTATTGGCCAGCATGGATTTTCCCTTGATGCCGATGTCGATGCCTCCTTTTCCGTTATTGTCCCACGAAGACGGAGCCACCAGCGGCTTCTGCAGATAGAAATTTGTATTCAGCGGCCGCACATAATGCTCGTCGTACAGGGAGTATTGCAATCCCTCGTTCACCGTCCCGATCCATGCTCCATCCTGGTTCTTGTGCGCGACATCCCATTTCCAGTGATACATGCTGTCGGGCCGGTAACCTCCCTTTCTTCCAAGCCCTATCATATATACGGCGGCTTCTTTTTGAAAGGGAATATGCATTACGATATCCTTGAGGTCCAGGTCCTGCAACGCCGTCACCTTGACGGTATAGGCCATGAAGCCGTCGAATTCCAGCGAGCCATGCACTTCCATCTTCAACTCATCGGCCGCGCTGCTGGCCTCCCAGACGGCCGTCCCCGGACTCTTTTCGAGAAAATGGACACCCTGCGCTTTCAGCCGGATATCCTTGCCATCCGACCGGCGCGTAAAATGGAAATGGATATTTTCGGCAAGGAGATTGTTCGGCGTCGTACCGATATCGGTCATCTCAGGCGTAAAGAAGGTCTGTATCTGCTCGGGAAATCCCTGAACGCTGAGCTTTACGCTCCTGCCCAGCAGACTGATCAGGGTATCTCCCTGTATCTTCAATGGTATATAAGGCGCAATGACCGTATTTTCCTGCGCCAGGGTGGAGTTCAGCCATTTCAGCCGCGTCATGGCGGCCGGGTTACCGGCGCCGCCGTCAGCGAGCAGTTTATCTCTCACGGTTAGCCGGATGGAGATCTTCCTCGTTGACCCCGTACCATCGCTGACGACGGCCGTGCCCGAATAAATGCCGGGAGCCGTGGACGCCGGCACATCGATGCCGCACCAGAGCGCCTGCACCTTTCCCTCCGCCACCGTCACTGTCTTCGTAAACGGGCGCCCGTCATAGCTGACACCCGCGGTATTGATACAGGAGCTTGCCGCAGCCGGGATGCGTTTGCCGGTAACGCTCGTCAACGCGCTGAACTTTACCTGTACATCCTCCAGCGGCCGCAAAGCATAGACGCCGAGTTGGTAGGCATAATATTCACCGCGATCGGCCTCTCCCTCAAAGGTATTCCGCGGCCCGGCTTTTATCCAGCGGTAAGGCAGATCATCGCGCATCCGGATGGAATGACCCCGGTCCTCGGGAAAAACCAGGAACGGCTCAGCTGCATGTTTCGCCCTGAGCGATCTCGTCTCGGCAGCCGTCGCAATGACCTCCATGGGATAAAAAGAATTGAACGAGTCGATGCTTTGAATACCGGCGACCCTGCAATTCAATGCCGGAATTTTTCCTATCCCCGCCAGCCATTCCCGCGAAGCCGTCATATCGGGTTGCCAGTAAACTCCTTTGGGATAATTGCTCCGGCCTTCATTTCGATAGGGCAAATAGTAGACGTAATAAGTACCCTTTCCGGAAGATGGCTGAAAAGCCAGTTCTCCCGCCTCCCGCGTAATCGCTAACGCCTTGACATTGTTGATGCGTGCGCCGGTCCTGCCATCCTGCACGATGATCCGGTGACCGGCCGGATCGCGATCGCGACGCCTCCAGGCAATCTTCACATGCGCTACCGGCCCCGGTCCGTCAAACCGAACCACTGCACGGTGATTGCCAAGCGAATCGGGATTCCAGCAACCGGGACAGGTACTATACTGCAGCGGCTGCGCCTTGATCAAAGAACATAAGGTAAGCGATATCAGGAATAGGAAGAACCTCTTTTGCATGGACCGAAGATAAGTATATTTGTTCCATGTCACCGATCGCCACATCCCGACTGAAGCCCCGGCACCCGATTACTCCTTGCTTTTTAATCGCATGAGCCCTTCCGCCTACCCTGGGCATCAAATATCCGAAGACGCGGGTCGTGAATCATCCGTCCAAACTGGTGGAAGCACAGCCAGGAACAACACGCATAAGGGATCCGGACGACGGTCCTGGCAAGAATATACAGATCCAGCCTAACCCCCGCATTGGCCACATAATAGGCGTCGCATTGATAACGCTGCTGGATAACCTCCCGGTCACAAAACACGTCATGCAACCCCCTCGCCTGCGCCAACCCGGTGATCCCCGGACGCACCAGGTAACGAACACTGTCGTCGGGTACCATAGTCGCAAACCTCCGGCAATCGGCAGGCATATACGGCCTCGGCCCGACAATACTCATCGATCCCAGCAAGACGTTGAAGAATTGCGGCAGCTCGTCGACATGCGAACGCCTCAGCCAGCTGCCCAGCCGGGTGATACGCGCATCGTCACCCCTCGCCGGACGGCGATCGGCCTGCTCGTTGACAACCATCGTCCGCAACTTATAACAGGAAAAAAGCCTGGAATACCGGCCTACCCTTTTCTGCACAAAAAACACCGGCCCCTCGGAATCCCAAATGACCAGGAAGGCTAGTATGGGCAGCAACCAGCTCAACACGCAAACGATGACCAATACAGCGATCGTAAGGTCGAATATCCTTTTCATCGGAATAAAGAACGCAGGGGGCGATCCAACAGTTGCCAGCTTAACCAATCCTCTCGCCAGCCGGCAAGGGCCAAAGCGCACCACCTCCAAGCAACCGGGTGCTTTCCCAACGCGTTCTATTTTCTATGGAACTACATTCAAGCATTCTGAGAACGATCGCCTATTTCGATCTTTTCAACTACCCGCTGACAATAGAGGATATCCATCGTTTTCTGGATACGGAAACAGATACGTCCACGCTCGAAAAAGAGCTGGGATCGATGATACATCAAGGTTTCATTTACCGCACCGACGTATATTATTCGGTAAAGAACGATCCGGCCCTGGCTCGAAAAAGACAACGCGGCGAGATCCTCGCGGATGATCTTCTCCGGATCGCGGCCCGCAATGCCCGTCTGCTCTACCAATTTCCCTATGTAGTAGGGGTATGCATCTCGGGCTCGCTTTCGAAACGTTGCGCCGATGACCGGTCCGATATCGATTATTTCATTATCACAAAAGCCAACCGTCTCTGGATTGCCAGGACCCTGATGCATCTGCTCAAAAAATTCTCCTATCTCCGCGGCCACCAGCATCGTTTCTGCATGAACTACTATGTCGACGAACAGGCCCTCGAGATCGGCGAGAAGAACATCTTCACCGCCACCGAACTCCTGACCCTGATGCCGATGTGCGGCAACGGCGGCCTGGACCGCTTCTTTGAAGCCAACGACTGGACAAGTCTCTATCTGCCACATTATCGCCACCGCCATTGGACGGGCCGCGGATATCACCGCACATCCCTGTTAAAACGCCTGCTGGAACGCCTGTTCGATAACCGGCTCGGCGACGTCCTCGAAAAACAACTCTATAAGATCACCGACCTTCGCTGGAAAAAGAAAACGGAACGCGGAGACCTCAACATCAAAGGCGACATCATGGCCTTGCAATGCTCTCCGCACTACAGCCGCCCCGATCCGGAACGTTTTCAGCGGAAGATCCTCGCAAAATACCACCGCAGACTTAAAGAACTGGTCGCAGACGAAACGATACAATATAGTAATCTCCGATAGTTCGCCACGGCCATTTATCTTTCCACCGGTCCTCTAGTCCACGTAAAAAACGATAGAGCCGGGGATGCCGTTCGGCAAAATGTTCGAAATAAGAAGGCGGGACCAACGTACATAGCCCTTCCTGACCCAATAGCTCGAAACCATCCCGCGCCATTACCCGCTTCACAAAAGACGCCGGATAATACCAACACCGGAATGGCATCCCTTCCACCTTAGCCGGCGCACCTTTCTTCCCCGCCAAAAGCCGCCGGAACGCCATCCTGAAGCGGCCCCGGAACATCAGCAGCGTCTCCCATAAGCTAAACGATGGCAAGATCACCAGCGACACCTGTCCGCCCGGCTTTAACAACGGACGAAACGACAATAAGACCTTTTCCAGCTCCCGCGTGCAATTGAGTCCGGCAAAGTTGGAAAAGATAAGGTCATAGGGCCCTTTATCCCTCAGACTCTCGAGCGCGGTAAACGAACACACCTCCGAACTTATACGCTCGGTCAACCCTTGCTCCCGGACCTTGTCCCGCAATACGGCCTGCATGCCCTCGGCAATATCGGTGGCATGGACCCGATGGCCCCGCCGCGCAAAAAAGATGGCATCCTCACCCGTCCCTGCATTCAACTCCAGGATCAGGCCGTCGGAGCCGAGATATCGGAGCACATGCTCACGTACCCGCTCCCGTTTGTAGGCAATGATCATATTACCGGCATCATATCCGTCAAACACGAGCGCCTGTTTGCTAAAAGCGGAAGCCGCCCGTTTTTCATTGAGCTGGTCCTGGATCATATAGAACGTTCGAGTTTTTTTAGTCTCCATCTGGCAACAATGGCCGCACCGAAATTCAAAACGACGGCGCCGCCCAACCTCACTCCTTTCCCAGCCGGCAAAGCCGGCCGCATGATCAGCTGTCTGAGCTGCCGCAGCGCAAAATGCCAGCGATACGTACGATGCACATACCGGTGCAGCTGTTTATAAAAAGCGGGCGGATACGTATTCCGGAACATCAGCTGTAACTCATCCGAATCGGTCCAGTTGGTCTTCTCCTTGAGATCGGCTTTCACCCGCTCATAGAAAACCGTTCCGGGTAGCGGGTAAGACACGGAGATGCCGATCTCATCCGGCAACAGCTGGTTGATCATCCGGATGGTGAGATCGATGTCCTCTCTCGTCTCGCCGGGATAACCGAACTGGATAAAAAAAGCAGGCCGGATGCCATGCTCGCGCAGAAGTCTCGTCGCTTCTATGATCTGCCCGATGGTCGTCCCCTTGTCCATACCGTCCAGTATCTTCTGTGAACCGCTTTCCGCCCCCATCCAGCTGTTCTCACAACCGGCACGCGCCAGCGCACGGACATAATTGGACTGGACAAGAAGATCGGCTCGGCTCTGGATCTTGAATTTGAAACGCAACCCCTCTTCTTCTACCAGGTCGGCGAAATCGTCGACCCAGCCGGGCTTAAGCCCAAAGATGTCATCACACATCCAGATATGGTCGAACCCATACTCTGCCTTCAAAAAGCATAATTCCTGCACGACATGCTGCGGGCTGCGGGCATTATACCGATTCCCATAAATGGGCTTTGCGCACCAGTTGCATTTGTAAGGACAGCCCCGCGTAGTGCTGATATTAAGCGAAAAATAACCGTGATGCTGCACCCAAACCCGCCGATAGCCTTCTATATCCACCAGGTCCCAGGCAGGCATCGGCAGACTATCGAGATTCTTCATTACCTTGCGGGCAGCCGTACGGACGGGAAGCCGGTCCTTCAAAAAAGCCAGCCCCGCAATCTGCGAGCCATCCCGCCGCCCTTCCCGGATACCGCATACCAATTCCAACAGCGTCTGCTCCCCCTCGCCAAGCAACACATAATCCGCACCCCGCTCCAGGTATTCCTGGTAATGATCGGTAGAGTCCGAGCTCGATACGACGACGACACACCCCATTTGCCTCGCCAGCTGGATCATCCGGTATGCCGCATCCCGCATATTGGTCAGACACATCTTGGTCAGATAATTAAACCCATCGTCATAGACGACAAAAACATCCGGCCGTTCCATCAGGAGCCTCGGCATCAGATCGTCAGGACTTGCCACGAACATGGTATCGAAAAGCGAAACGTCGAACCCATGTTCTCTTAAAAGCGCGGCAGCGCCGATCGTCGCAAGCGGCGGATAGGGCCGCCCGGTCGACCACTGTTTGGGATCGAAACGCATGAAGTAGGAATGGGAAAAAAGTACCTTGTTCATATCGTAGCCCTCGGTGGAAGATTGAGATAACAGACACAACGCACACACGTTGCATTCGCATCCATGTCCAGTGATTGCCGGAAAGCAATGGCTTCCGGGCTATTGAGTATCACGTCCAGCGGTTGTTGACGGATATTACCCAAGGGTGGCAGAAAAAAACAGGGCCGGACGGCGCCATCCGCCTCTACTACCGTCGATACCCAGGGCGCATTGCATTTCTTATATGGATATGGATTAAGTCCATAAGCCGCCGTATAGTATTCTCCTATCCTGCCGAACTTCTCAGGCGACTCGGCGATGAACCGGCTTTTAAAAAGCGGCTGGTACTGCCTGATAACCTGTTGCAACACCGCCGTTAGTTCAGCCAGTTCTTCCCTGGCGGGCAGGATCTCGTGCTGCCGCGGCTCGTCCCAGGGATCGGATCGGTTGAATGCTTCACTGGTCACATCGGCGGGAAGAAAGCTGATCTGTTGAAGCCCCAGATCCGATGCGGCTTCGATGATCGCGGGTAGCTCCCTGAAATTGAGCCGGTGCACGACCGTCCGCGCCGTAACCCGGAAATCCGCCCGCTGCGCATGCAACACCTCTATTCCTTCCTGCATTTTCCGGAAAGCGCCGGGTATATTCCTGATCCGGTCATGCCCTCTTTCATCTCCGTCCAACGAAACGATGACGTCATCGACCCATTGCAGAATATTGCCGGCATGCCTTGCCAGCGCAATACCCGTCGACAAAAGTGTGATCCGGATACCCGCCCCCTTGAGGATCTCGCAAAGCCGGAAGAAATTGAGATTCAGCAAGGCCTCCCCACCCGACATCAGTACCTGCCGGGTACCTAGCCGTCGAAGACTGCCCATCAGCCCTTCTACATCCCTTTCCGTGAGCTGCCGCAAATGATGATTGCCCTTCCAGATATCACACATCACGCATCTGCAGTTGCAGGCGCTGTGCGGCATCAGAATGGCGATGGGTAACGCATCGATCCTGCTGGTCTGCAAGGTCCGGTAACGCCGGTAAGTATGTATAAGCGGTGGAATGTGCATGGTCATTGTCGATTATTGCTGACTCTCACCCATGGATAAGGATTCTTCTTCCGAAAAAAATGATTCCTCACCGCCCTGGGATTATAAAGTACTGCATAGTGGAAGGATCGCAGATCAGCCAGCGTATGATGATAATAGTAGTCGGCCATCTCAGGATAGCCAAAAGAAGAATAATACGCCTGCGTGCGGCGTTCCTCCAGCTTGATCTCTTCGGACCGGCAGAAAGGTGTATCCAGGATATGGATCTCTCCGCCTGGCTTCAGATAGGCCAGACATAGATGCACGATCTTCTTAAGAGAAGGAAAATATTCGATGGACGCGGCAAAAACGATATGATCGAATTGCCGGTCTTGCAGGATGCCGAAACGGATATCGCCATGGATAAAGCGCAGATTGGGATCATTGCTGAACACCCGCGCCGCTTGCTGCAGCTCCGTAAAATTGATATCCGCCCCCGTAACTCTGCTTCCCGGTATCTCCGCCAGCAGATGGGTAAGCCACCCATTGCCGCAACCGACCTCCAGTATCTCAGGATTGTCCTTACGCGAGGAAAGATAATGGATCAACCGCCGGCAGGAGCGTTTTCGCTGTTGCCATTCGACATAGTGCGGATGGGCCGGATAGATATCGGGTAATTGCGTCAGCTCTTCATCTGTATAGAGCCTGCTCTCCAGGGCCCGTATCTGAATATATTTTTTTTCAAAGAGGATCTCCCTGAGCCGCGTATGGCCCTGCACCTGGATATTAGTCAATATGGAGGAATCCGGAAGGTACATTTTTTAATGGTTTAAGCTTAGAAGCCCTGTATCTCCGGCTGTCGATAGCGCCAGAGCCTATGCAGGAATTTTATTTCGTAGGGGTATTTATACAAACCGGTCCTATATCGCAAAGCGGCCAGCCCATGAATGATCCCCCTTTTTACGGTATTGAGCCGGATATCGGAAACGGTAGGATAATAGCCATTCAGCACGGTTTCGAAATTGCGGATCTTGTCGATCATCTCGGATGTCAGCCAGGGCGTCAGCGGATTCTTACGCAGATCGAAATTCTCCCACTGAGGACTGATCCAGTCTTCCAGATCCTCGGGAAAACGGAACCCGGAATCCAGGGTCTTCTTGAACAGCTCCGAACCTTCCGTGGGAACCGGGCTATAGGTATAGATGATGATCTCCGTATCGGGATTGATCTCCTTGATCTCCTTGATAAAAGAGATATCCTGTTCGATATACTTCATCACCTTTTCCGGCGTGTCGGCCGGCGTACCCAGCACAAAGCTGTACTCGGGAATGATATCGAATTTTCTCAGCCTCGCAGCAAATTCTCTGATCTGTGCGCTGCTCTGCGTGCCGCCCTTATCCATCTTTTTCAGGATCTCGTCATTCCCGGTCTCGGCGCCAAAAAAGATCATCTTGCAACCCGATTCCCGCATCAGCGCCAACGTCTCGTCCTTGTATTTGTGGATCGTGTCGATCCGGCCTTCACCCCACCAGATCATCTTCTCGTCCATGATCAGCCGCGAAAAATCCGCCGTTCTCTTCTCCGAAACAAAGAAATTGTTATCGTGAAATTCGATGGCATCGGCCCCCCACCGGTCCTTGATATATTTTACGTCGCGATACACCTGTTCCGCCGGTTTTGCCTTCCACCTCGCTTCATAAATGGGCACGACCGCACAGAACGAGCAGGTAAACGGACAACCCACGCTCGAGTGATACGCCAGCGTCTTCTTCCCGAGATACGTCCTTCCCAGGTAGGTCCCCATCGGATAAAGCCTGTCCAGCTTATCATAAGGCAGCACCGGAAGCGTACTCTGATCGATGAGGTCCTGCTTGGGCGTTTTCACGATCTTACCCTCCCGGATATAGATCAGGTTCTTTATCTGGCTATAGTCCGCCCCGGTTTCAAGCGCATCGAGCAAGGCGGGAAAAGCATGATCGCCCGGTCCGTTGACCACAAAATCGACACAACCCGAACGCAGGACTACCTTATGTTGATTGGTGGCGAAATACCCACCCCAGATCATAACCGTACCGGGAAAATCCGCACGGATCCGCCTCGCAAAAGGAATGGCCTCCTTGAGCTGCGGGCCGGGCATCACCGTAAACCCGACATAGCGAAAGGCTCCGGTCCGCAGATAAGCCGCGATCCTCTCATAAGCATCCCGTTCACGGTTGCCGTCTACGATCACCCATTCATACTTGCCATCCACAGACGCCGCTACCTGTAGCACGGAGTTCGGTATCCTGTACTTGCCATTCGCGCTGCGAGGATTGAATAACAAGACTTTATGTATCATTTTTTCTATACTTTCCGTTATTTTTTCCTATCGGTAATATAAACGCAGGTTTAGTTCCAAAGGATGCCACCCGCCTGTCGAACGATCCGGAAAATATAGTCTCGCTCGATAATGTTCCGGCGCGTCCGTACACACTCCAGTGCCCATCCATGACGCGCAGCCAGCCCGCTGATCATGTCCAGATCACAGCCGGCACAAAGCACCATCCAGACATCGGTCCTGGAATGGCTATATCCGGCCAAACCGCCAAAAAAAACATCGAAATATTCGCCGTCGGCGCCACAATACCAGGCCTTTTCGGCATCGCTGCCGGGATGCTTCCGGTAAAACGGAGGATTCACCGCGATGACATCGTAAGACTGCTGCGGAATGCTGGTATAAAGATCGGAGTGGATAATGTCCATCGCGGCAGAGTTGAGCTCCCGGTTCTTTTGCAGACACTGTATAGCCACAGGACTGATATCCGTAGCCGTAACCACCGCTCCCCTGCCTGCGGCAAACAGCGAGATCAACCCGCTTCCCGCCCCCAGTTCCAGAAACGACCGCCCTTCCAGCGGCTGCCGCGCCAGCCAGCGCAGCAGGAATTTGCTGCTGAAGAAAAACCCCGGATGAAAGACCCCGGGCGGTATCTCCAGCCGGATGCCCCTGTAGACATACTTCCGCGTTACTGCAAGATAACGCACCAGCCAGGGCTTGTAAAAACGTTCGGCTACATATTTGATGGTCCGTTCCAATGCTACGATCAAAACGTGAGATCTTCAGGTAAGGTTGCGCCTGCCACCCTTCAAAAACGACTTTATTAATCTCCGGTAGTACCGCGCCTTAAAAGGATCATTCTTCAAGGCCAGCAGATAGTTTTTCCTGGCCTCGCCGGCCCGCTGCTCCGCGGCATGCAGTTCACCCAATTTGAAAAAGGCATTCCCCCGCGCCTTGAGAAGACGGCCCTTTCCGATCTTCCCTTCGGCATAGAAGCGCTCATAGGCATTCAGATATTCATCGTAGTTGGCGAACCGCTTTTCCTCACTGACATTGGATCCATGCAGGCGCCGTAACAGCATGGGTTCAAAAAAAACACCGCACTTATAATGGTAGGCCAGACGCATATTGAACTTCAAACAGCCGGAACGCTGCGTCTCATCAAAATACCCGGTATGCTCCAGGCAACCGCGGTGCAGGAGAAGAGTGGGATTATATACTACAAAACCGGAACCGGTGATCCACGGAAAGATGTCCACACACTCCACTGCTCCCCGCATGCGATAGGTGTACTCTTTAATAGTCGCATTATCCCGGAAAACGGTGATATCGGTCAATGAAAAACCCACATCGGGATGATCCTGTAACAGCCGCCATTGCCGCGCCAGCTTACCCGGCGTCCATAGATCGTCGGAATCCATAAAGGCCAGCAACCCTCCACGCGACCGCTCGATCGCAAAATTCTTCATCGCGCTGAGCCTGCCGGTATGCGGCAGCTTATAATATCTTATCCTGTCGTCCCGGAAAGATGAGACAAGCGTTTCGGTATCATCGGTGGAACCATCGTCGACAATGATCAGCTCCAGCCCGACACCCTCCTGCTGCAGCACGCTACGGATCGAATCCCGCAGATAGACAGCCCGGTTGTATGTAGGTAGAATAACGCTAACCATGTATATTAGTGCATTTAAATGTCACGAATGTATGAAAACCGCGCTCCGCAGCTTCTCCATCTGGCGCCGCAAAACCAGCTATGCCTGGCAGGACGCCCGTTCCCTGCTGGGGCTGACTGCCGATACGTTCAAAGCCGCCAGGGGCGCCAGGATCATCGTCTATCACGGTATCTGCGAACACGACCACTTGCGTTTCAACAATATCTTCCTGCTCCGCAAAACGCTCGAACAACATTTCCGCATCTTTAAAAAATATTTCAACGTCGTCTCGATGGATGATTACTACCGGCAGCGTTTCGACAGCCGGCGGCTCAATATCTGCATCCATTTCGACGACGGCTATGCTAACCAGCTCAAATACGTCCTGCCATTGCTGGAAGAATACCGGCTTCCGGCAAGCTTCTTTATCACCGCCATCCGCGATGCCGGCTATGATCTCCTCTGGAACGACTTTCTGGGTCTGCTCAACCGCTACGGTCCAAAGGAGCTGGTTTTTCAAAACAAGCTGTTTCGAAAACAGCAGAGCATCCTCCCCCGGTATATTAGCAGTGCCGGAGGCATCTTCCCCCGATATGTTTCCACCGCCGGCCGCCTCGGGCTAAGAGAAACCCTGATGCCGCTTGGATTCGGTCCGAAAGCTGCGCTGATCGACGAGTTCGGGCATCTCCTGCCCCGTCGGAATAACGAGGACTTCTGGCTTCAGATGACAACCGGTCAGATCAGGACGCTTTCACGCTCGGCTTATGTCACCATCGGCGCACATGGATATTACCATAATGATCTGTCAAAGATTCCTCTTGCCGACGCCGAAAAGGAAATGCTTTCATGCCGGCGGTTCCTGGAAAACATCACCGGCAAAGCCATAAAAGCGCTGGCCTTTCCCTACGGAACGTATACGCCCGCCCTCCTCGAAGCGGCCAAAAGGGCAAACTTCAGTCAGCTCCTTCCCCTCGGCATTCATCACCCCGACCGGATACTGCGGGAACGGCTCATCATCAATCCTTACGTCTCCGTGACCAACCAACTGCTCAACATCATACAAAAAAGGTACGACTTCTGGCGCTAGGCTTTGCTCCCCTTTCGTCGTGTAACGAAATGCGCTGATTGCACCAGCCCAGGCTCTTTTTATTGTGCGTGATCAATATCACGATCTTTCCTTTCCGGCTCAATTCCTGAAAATGTCCAAGCAGCCGCTCCTCCGACGATTCGTCCAATTCGCTAAAAGGTTCGTCCAGGATATACACCCCCGGATTTTTATATAATGCCCGGGCGATGGCGATCCGCTGCCGCTGCCCACCGCTGATGTTCCTGCCATTTTCGGCGATACGCGCTTCCAACCCGTCCAGCAGCCGCTCGACAACGGCATCGACACCGGAAATCGCCAGGACAGCCGCCAGCCGCTCCTCGTCTACCGGGCCTTCTGCCACACCCCCTTCTCCCAACGTAATATTCGTGCGCACCGTATCCTGCAGGATCAACGGCTGCTGCTTCACATAAGCGATATCCTGCCAGTAGCCTCTCAGCTCCTCCTGGCCAGGATTCACCCCATTGTACAACACCTCCCCCCTCTCCGGCGACAGAAAACCCAACAGCAAATGCAGCAAGGTCGTTTTCCCCCGGCCGGAATCTCCCTCGATCCCCAGAAAACAACCGGTCTCTATATGCAGATCCAAATGCTCGAGAACACACCGCTGATCATAACGAAAGCTGATATCCCGCAGCGTAATAGACCGAACCTTCTGCGAAATGCCCATCCGCGGTATCGTCTTCAAACCTACCCGCGCCACGTCCGCGCCGGCAACCAGGTCGTCCAGCGTATAGGCGTAAGCCCGCATTTGCCCATTCAGGTTCAATATGCTCGCAATACCGGGAATGATCTTATACGCCGCCGCAAGAAAAGCGCCCAGGGTAACGAAACCGGCCCCCTGCCCATGCCCGGCGACAAGCCCGATAGCGATCAGTGCCAGAAAACCGAATACGGCAAAGACCTCGGCCAGCCGCGTCGGCACACCCTGTACGGCCCGCAACGCGGAAAGATGCTTATTCTGCTCCCGCTGCGACCGGTAATACCTGCTGGCAAAAAAAAGCCGCCTGTCATACAGATTCGCCTCCACGAAAGCAGCGACCGATTCTTCCAACCGTTGCATCGTCGCTCTCCGCCCATTCGCAATATTGGCCTTGGCGGCAAGGATCTGCTTTCGGGTCATCCAGGCGGCGATCACCACAGGCGGGAAAAGCAGCAACAACAGCAGCAGGAACAGCTTGGCATTAAAAAGGAGAATGGCGACGACCGTCAGTACGATCAAAGTCCACTTGGTAAAGATCTCCTGCAATCCCTCCATGATATGCTCGCTGAACTCCGCCGGTTGCAGATTGATCCGTGCAAAATGGCTGGCTGAATCGACATCGACATAGTCGTTATAACCGCCTTCGAAATAGCGAAGCAGGTTTTGATACGAGATACGCAACGCGACGTCATAACGAAACCGGCTCTGCGCCCTGTAAACGAAAAAACTGGCAAAATTCTTGGCGGCAAACAGCAGAAAGAAAAAGGCTATCGGCCATAACGTAGTCCGGTCCAGCCACCGGCTGGGAAGAAAAGAGAGGTGTTTGACGACAGCGCCGGAATAAAACTGGGCGATAAAAAGCAGACAGGCCAGGAACCCGATGTCCAATACGCTCAGCACCAGGCTCAGGCCCATCAGCACCAGAGCTTTTTTTCTTTCCGCAGGATTTAGGATCGCTACGGTATTTTTTATGATCTGCTTCAAACCGCGCAA
>DASZOW010000075.1:0-21276 GCA_035550615.1 Puia sp. | reverse complement strand
GATCCTTTGGTATTTGTGTTCGGCCGCATTCTGGCTGGTGCTCGGCACCAGTGTGGGCGAGTACCTGGGCATCAAATTCGTGGCGCCGGATGCGGATCACCTGAGCTGGCTTAGTTTTGGAAGACTGCGGCCTGTGCATACCAACATGGTGTTTTGGGGGTGGGCATCGCTGGGGATGCTGGGGTTGGGCTATTATGTCGTGCCTCGGGTGGGCAATACCCGGCTGGCGAGCCTCAGGCTTGGATGGTGGTCGCTGTGGCTGATCAATCTGCAGGTGTTGCTGGGAACGCTTTGTCTCATGAGCGGCATCAACAACGGCGGCGGCGAATACCGCGAGTATATCTGGCCGGTACAGTTCCTGTTCGGGCTGGCGCTGGCCCTGACGCTGATCAACTTTTTACAGACGATCGCCCGCCGGAAGACCAGCGAGATCTATCTCTCCAACTGGTATATCGTTTCGGCGGTGATCTTTGCCCTCGTGATCTCGCTGGTGGCGTATCTCCCCTTTTGGCAGGATGGGCTGGGGGAGACCATCGTACAAGGATATTATATGCACCAGGGCGTGGGGATGTGGTTCATGCTGTTTACGCTTGGCATCGTCTACTATTTCCTACCGCAGCAGCTCAACCGGCCGATCTATTCCTATAGCCTGGGTATCCTGGCCTTCTGGACACAGATCCTGTTTTATACGACGATCGGAACACATCACTTTGTTTTCAGCGCGATCCCCTGGTGGCTACAGACCGTGGCTATCGTGGGCAGCGTAGGCATGATCATTCCCGTGGTAGCGGGCACCACCAATTTTGTGATGACCTTCCGGGGCGGATGGTATAAGCTGAAGGACAGCTATACGCTGCCGTTCTTTCTCACTGGCGTCGTCTTTTATTTCACCGGGTCGATGCAAGGCACCGCGGAGGCTTTCCGGAGTACGAACCTGATGTGGCATTTTACGGATTTCACGGTCGCCCATTCCCATCTCACGATGTATGGGATCATCTCGTTCTTTATTTGGGCCGGTACTTATGCCGTAGTGCCGCGGCTGACGACGCGGGAGGCGCCGCAGATCACCATCGGTGCGCATTTCTGGCTGGCATTGCTGGGGCTGTTGTTCTATTCCGTACCGCTGATGTATGGCGCGACGCTGAAAGGCTATCTGTGGATGGAGGGTAAGCCGTTTATCGAGGGCGTGTCGCTGATGGGGCCTTACTGGCTATGGCGGGCCATCGGCGGAAGCATGATGTGGACCTCGCATCTGTTCTTTGCCTATAACCTGTACCGGATGATCCGCCCGGTCAGCGAGATCGATGTGCGCGAAGAGGCGATCCGGCAACTGGAAAAGACGGCAGCGGCGTCGGCGATCCTATAAAAACAATCTATCTGGAATATGGAATGGTTCGACAATCATAAGACACTTTTTACCACGGCCTTTCTTTTCTTCGGCGGATTGACCCTGCTGGTGGCGGTATTCCCAGCGCTCAACAATCAGCGTATCAACAAGCCGCTGCCGGGATGGTATGGGCTTTCGCCCGAGGCGCAGCGTGGGAAACAACTGTTCATCGCCAATGGCTGTGTCGCCTGTCATACCCAGCAGGTACGCGACGTAGAAATGGATAAACAGTGGGGAAGCCGACCGAGCATTGCGGCGGACTATGCCGTCGACAAACGCACCGATTTTTGGCGAAACACGGCGACGCTGATGGGTACCGAGCGAACGGGGCCGGATCTGACGGATATCGGCAATCGTCAACCGAGCATCGACTGGCAGCTGGTCCATCTGTACAATCCGCGGATCGTGGTCAAAGAATCGATAATGCCGGCGTACCCGTGGCTGTTCACCGTCAAGCTGCATCCCGATACTTCGGATAAGATCGTAAACGTGCCCGCCGCATTCCGGGATGGCGGGGATGGCAAGATCGCAGCTACGGACGATGCGCTTTGTCTCGTGGCCTATCTTCGTTCCCTGAAACAGATCAAGCTGCCTGACGGCACAGCGTCTCCCGACTTTCTTTATAAGCGCGAAGCGGCTACGGCCGCTGCCGGGGCGGGCCAGCAGGGCGGAGGTTCGGCCGAACCCGACGGCAAACAGCTGTTTACGACCAATTGCCAATCCTGTCACCAGGCCAATGGAGAAGGATTGCCGGGCGCTTTTCCGCCGCTCAAGGGCAGTCCCGTCGTCAACGGCGATGACCTGCAGAAATATGTCGATATCATCATGCATGGTTATGATGCGCGGGCCGAGTATGGCGTGATGCCGCCGGTAGGCATGAATGCGGGTTTTACCGAACACGAGGTCACCGCGATCATGAACTATGAGCGGTCCAGCTGGGGGAACAATGCGCGGAAGGTAACGCCGGAAGAGATCAAGGCGATCTTAAGCGTCGTCAATTTACAGTCAGCCAAGTAAAAATCAACGTTATGAAAAAGTTTTTTATCATCATCATCGGCCTTTTAGGGATCACAAGCGTTTGTGGCGCCTGCCCCGTCTGCGAACGGAATCAGCCACGGGTGCTGCGCGGCATCACGCATGGCGCCGGTCCCCAAAGCCGCTGGGACTACCTGATCGTGTGTGCTATGCTTGCGGTCGTGGTCCTGACGCTGTTCTATAGCATCAAATGGCTGATCCGCCCGGGGGAACGGGAGGCCGGCCATATCAAATATACCATTCTAAACTCCGATATTTTATGACAGACACCAGCACCATCTATATCTTTATGGACGATGAGGAGCGGCCGATAGCCGAGCTATCTTCTCCGGTCTCTTTGCAGCTGGATACGCGAAAGCTTACCGATGGAGAGCATGTGCTGAAGATCGTGAGCAGGGATCCGGCGGGCAAGGAAGGTATCCGGAAGATCCCGTTCCGGGTGAGGAACGGACCGGCGATCATGGTGGAAGGGCTCAGGGAGAACGCCATCGTGGACGGAGTGGTGCCGCTGATGGTGAATGCATACGGAAAGGGCGATCAAAGGGAATTCCTGATCGCCGGAAGCGAGACGCCGCAGAGTATTCCCTGGTGGGTGTGGATCCTGATCATCGGGTTCGGAGGATGGAGCTTTTTTTATCTTATACGTTATTTCTCATTATAACAAACCAAGTATGATGTCTTCGAGTCTTTATGCGGCGGCTATTGCGCTGGCTTTTTTCTGGTGTGGATGCGTGGCGGCGATCAGCTTTTTGGAAGCCTGGCTGAAATTTTCGGCGCCGGGCGTGACGCTGCCGATCGGGTTGAGTATCGGCCGGCTGGTGTTCTCCGCGTTGAACAAGGTGGAGTGGGTGCTGGCGATCGCGACTGTGGGATGTCTTTTTGCCGCGGGGTCCTGGACAAATGGGGCCGGCTGGCTGGCGGCGACGATCGTGGTGCTGGCTGTCGAAACGGTCTGGCTGCTGCCAGTCCTGGATAAACGCGCATTGGCTTATATGAGCGATCTGCCGCCGGCGCCGTCTTCGATCCATTTTGTTTTTGTGGCCGCGGAGCTGGTGAAGATCATCTGCCTGGCGGTAGCGGGAATAAAGATCTTTAAATCGATATGATATGAATTTACAACAATGTACCGTCGGCGAGATCGTCGCGCAGGATGCGCGGGCGGCCGAAATATTTGAAAGATACAAGATCGATTTTTGCTGCAACGGCAATAAAACACTGCGGGAAGCCTGTGGTGATGCGGCTGACGCCGGTGCGGTGGAAAACGTGATACGCCAGCTGCTGGTGACACCGGCGGCTGCCGGCGGCTCTGCCATCGACTACCGCACGTGGCCGCTGGATCTGCTGGCGGATTTTATCGAGAAGAAATACCACCGGGAGACCACCAGGCAGATCGGGATCATCGATGGTTATTTGGAGAAGATCTGTCGCGTCCATGGCCAGGTCCATCCCGAATTGTTCACGATCAAAGAGCTGTTCGACGAAAGCGCCGCGGATCTGACGAGACACATGCAAAAGGAGGAATTGATGCTGTTCCCGTATATTCGCAAGATGGTACAGACGGGAAAACCGCCGGTAGCGCCGTTCGGTACGGTGGACAACCCGATCCGGGCATTGACGCATGAACATGCGGAAGAGGGAGAACGGTTCCGGAAGATCGCGGTCGTAAGCGACAACTATACCGTTCCGGCAGACGGTTGCCAGACGTACCGGCTTACATTCCAACTGTTGAAAGATTTCGAATCCATGCTTCATATCCATATCCACCTGGAGAACAACCTGCTTTTCCCGGGTGCGTTGTCGATGGCAGAAAAAACCTGATCATGAAACGCGATAACAATATTATCCCATTATCCCGCGACCATCACTATGGCCTGCTTTTCTGCTGGAAGATCCGGCAGGGGATAGCCAAGGGCATCGATCCGGACCGCATCCGGCTATATGTCCTCGATTTTTGGAAAAATCACCTGGAGCGGCATTTCCTGGAAGAAGAGACGTTCTTGTTCCGGGATGTCTTCGACCCGCTTTGCACCCGGGCGACAGAGGAACACCGGCGTATCCAGGGGTTGATCCTGTCCATCAAGGACGGCGGCGGCTGGGTCAAGAATAATTACACCTTATTGGCCGATCTCCTGGACAAACATATCCGGTTCGAGGAGCGGGATGTATTTCCCTTTTTGGAAAAACGGCTGACGGGGGAGCGGCTTTCCGAGGTGGGGGTACAGCTCAAGCGGCTGCATGAACAACCCGCCGACGATCTTTATGAAGATGCTTTCTGGAACTAAGACCATAACGATCCGGGTGATAGCGGATGGCGAGGAGCGGATGCTGACCACCTATCCGGGGGAGTACCGGAGCCTGATGATGCTGATCTATGACCGGGTCTATGTAGATGGTTTCGGGGAATGCCGCGGGATGGGCCGTTGCGGGACTTGCAGGGTTGCTATCGACGGCGATCCCGAAACGTTGACGGGGATGGACAGAAATGAGGAGGCCACGCTGGCCAAGGAGGGGTATGTTCCCGGAGAGGTGAGGCTGGCGTGCCAGGTCCTGCTGGATGAACAGCTCGACGGCAGGACGGTGAGGGTGCTGTTCGAGGGGTAAGGAAGACGGTTTTGACGGCCAACATACCCACCCGGGAGGTATCCTGAGCAAAGTATGCTGGCCGGTTAAGAAAATTGAAATGGCTGAGACTGCGCGCAGTCTTGTTATAGTTTGATTATTTTTTGAGTGATGATGGTTTGTCCATTTTTTATTGTCAAATAGTACAGGCCGGCGGCGAGGGATCGGACGGAGATCCTCGTCGTTGAATTTACGAGCCGGTCCATGCGGACCAGTATGCCGGTGGGCGTGTACAATTGCATGATCGCGCGGGGGTCGATCGATCCGAGCTGGATGGTGAACGACTCACCTACAGGGTTCGGATATACCGTGATCGAAGAAGGGTCTCCCAACGCTTTTCCATTTCCGCCGGACCCGGCGGCCGTCGTTACCTGGCAGGATGTTGCGGTGCAGACGCCCAGGTGGTCGCCGTGGCTTAAATGCGCGGGCACGGCGTCTGGCGAAACACAGATAGTGTTTCCATTATGGCAGATCGTTACCTTGTCGTCATTGTTGCCGCAGCTTACATCAACCATCTTTATGAGGATAGAATCGGTGGCCGTGCAGCCTGCGCTATCCATGACCGTGGCCGAGTAGGTCCCTGCCGCACCGACGGTGATCGAGCCGGTGGCAGCGCCGGTATTCCACAGATACCCGTATGGCGAGGCGCCGCCCCAGGCAGTCGTGGTGATCGTCAAAGAGGTGGGCCCATAGCCGAGATAGATCGTGTTCTTTTCGTCGACGGCTGAATCCATGGCATATACATCGGGGATGGCAGCGGTCAGCGGCGCATCTACTGTGACATCGGTCAGGGCCGTGGTCGCGTTACCATGAACATCGACGACCGTCCACAAGATGGTCGACCTGCCGACATTGAAGGACCCGCCGGCATCCGATCCGGTACCGCTTCGCGAGGTAGCCCCGCTGATCACGTAAGTCACTGAATCGACACCGAAGTTGTCCGTAGCGGTCAGCGTGGGAAGCGTGTAGGCGCCCGTAGCGCTATAACAGAACAACTGCGTTTTCGGCGCCGTTACAACGGGTGGCGTGTTGTCGACGGCCGTGATCGTGAGGGTATCCAGTGCCGCACCCAATGCATTCGTCGCCGTGATGATCGCCGGGAATGAGCCTACGACCGAAGGCGTACCGGAGATGATGCCCGTTGCGGTGTTTATCGATAAACCATCGGGCAGACCGGTGGCCGAAAAACGATAGGCCGAATTAGTGGCTGTCAGCTGGAAATTGAATGAAGAATCAGAAAAGGCCGTAGCTGTTTTGGCGTTTGTCATGGCAGGAACCGCCGTCGCCATGCTTACGGTATCGAACACCCCGCGGGAGATGGCCGCCGTGTTGTGGCTGCACACGACCAGACCGATGTAGACATTGGCGGCGAGGCCGGTATAGGTCTGGGAAGCGATGGTTGTCCAACTGATGCCATCTGCGGAGCGGTATGCCCTCAGCGTATCTTTGGAGCGTATCAGCTTTACCCAATAAGGCGCCGTAATGCCTGCGGCGGAAGTGGCGGAGCTGGAACCATTGGTCGACGTCCTGCGGATAAATTCCACGCCCACCGCCGGTGTTACATCCACCATTCCATGTCTTGCGCCCGCTGTCAACGCATCCCGGATCATTACACCGGCTTTTGCGTTGCCGCTGACGACGGTGGTAGTCGCATAGTTTTGCAGGCTGTCGACATGCGCCACGATGGCGCCATTTCCACTCAGTGTTTGATAGACAAAATGGAAAGCATCGGCATTGCCCCAGACATCCGCGCCATTGCCATAGGCCGTGATACCGTTGGCGTAACCGGCATTCCCGGTGAGTGCGGCAGCGCCGATGTCGGCATGCGACCAGGCGTTCATCACCGGCTGGCTGATCGGAGTAGCCGTCGCCGCCGGGCCTGCTGCGCTTGCACCTACCGTGTTGGTGGCGTATATGACATAGGTATACACAGTTCCGTTTGTCACACTCGTATCACTATAGGTGACGCCGGTGACCGTGGCGATCGTCGACGTATCGGCTCCCGAGGTACGTTTTATGATATAGCCCGTAGCGCCCGCGACGCCCACCCAGCTCAGATCGACGCGATGATTCCAGCTGGTAGCGATGGGATAGGTCACCGCCGCCGGAGCCAATGTCACACTCACCTCGTTGGACGGGGCGCTTTCGAACAGGCCGGACCGGGCTGTGACCACATAATAATATGGTCCGCCATTGGCAAGGGTGGTATCCGTGAACGAGCTGTCTGTAATGCCGCTGGCAATGGTCGTGTAGGAGCTGCCGCTTGTGGTGGAGCGTTTGATATTATAGCCGGCGGCGCCTGTCGAGCCGGTCCACGTGATCCTGATATTCCTGGAGCCGGCCGAGGCCACGGTCAATCCCGATGGCTGCGAAGGAGCAGCGGCGTTTACAAGCGTCACGATCTCCGCAGGGCTCAGCTGGCGGTTGTAGATACGGATGTCATCGAGCGTGCCGTTGAGATACGGATCGGCGGAATATTGAGAGCGGCCAAACCAGTTTTGCGTGGTCGTTCCGAGGCTGGATGGCTTCAGCGTCATGCTGGTGTTACGGCCTACTTCCTGGCCGTTCATGTAGAGGATGCCGACGTTGCCGCTCCAGGTGACGGCAAAATGGACCCATACGCCCGTGCCGATCTGGATGTTGCTGTTGATGCCCTGTTCTTTGGAGCCGCCGCCGGTGGTGATCGCATACCTCAAGCTATTCGTATTGTTCCTGGCGAGGAACATATAGACGTTGGCGCCGGTTCCGAAATCGAATATCCTCTGCCAGCTGGTGGCGGCATCCAGTTTGACCCAGCCCGAGATGGTGAAATCAGAGAGCGTGCTTACTGCCGCCGCGGGAAGCGATGCGTAGGCGTGCGAGCTGCCGTCGAATTTCAAACCCTGTTTGATGGCGCCGGGTGCACGGGTAACGCCCGTATTAAGCACGGCCGGACGATTGCCCCAAAGGTCGGTGGCCGAAGTAGAACTGCTGTCGTTGAAGTCCCAGTAGCTATATGCGCCCGTAGCAGCTACCGGCGTTACGGCTGTACTATTGCCGAACTCACCCGTGGAGTCATAGGCCGCTACCACATAATAGTATGTCATGCCGGTGGTGATCGCCGAATCGATATAGAAGGTAGCATTGGTGGTGGCCAGCGTCGTGAAGGGGCCCGTAGCGGCCGTTCCGCGTTTTACCTTATAGCCGAGGTCGGTGACCTGGTTCCACTCGATAGTATTTTTTCCCGTGCCTGTTATCGCCGAGACGCTGTCGACGACCGTATTCCTGATCACCAGGGCCAACGTCATCGTGGCGCTGCTGGTATCATTGGCCGCTGTCAGGGTGACCGGATAGGAGCCCGTGGTGGTCGGGATGCCCGAGATGACGCCCGTGGCGGTATCCACCGTGAGGCCCGCAGGCAGACCCGTGGCGTTAAAGCGGGTGGGGGATTTGATCGCCGTGATGGTATACGAATACGATCTGCCCAGCAAGGCCGTGTCGGCAGGTTTGCTGCTGATGGTAACCGGGAGGGTGCGATCGTCCATCAATACGACGTCGTTGCCATCGCCGCCTTTGTAGGTGATGCGGAAATTATAGCCGTTGACCGTTACGAGGGCCAGCTCCGGAAGATCTTTGAAGGTTCCCGTTACAGGGTTGCTGCCAGAGTTGGCGATGATCACGAGTTTGGCTCCCGTTGCCAGGGCGCCCGAATCGATGCCTTTGACCGAGAGGATAGGATTGTTCAGCGTTACGCTGCCGGCGCTGATCTTATCCGCTGTGTCGTTTTGTAAACTCAGCTCTACATTATACGTTGCATCCTGGTACAGCGTCAATGCGGCCGTAGTGGTAAAGGCGCCAATTCCGTTGTTGCCCGGCGCCAGCGATGCGCCCGTTCCCAAACCTGTGCCGATGGTTACGGGGGCAGTCGTCCGGCCGGAGCCGCCGAAGGCGCCGCCTTTCACTATCACGGCGCTTACGAATGTGCCAGTGGCCGGATTGTTCATCAACAGGAAGGTGCCGTTGGTGACGGTAGTTGTCCCCCCATAGGTGTGGTTACCCGTGAAGGTCAGGGTTCCAGTTCCCACTTTGACGACGTCGAAATAATTGTTCAGGGTGCCGCCGAAGGTGGTCGAGAGATTTAGCGCGCCGATGCTGAGAGTAGGGGTACCGCCGCCGTCGTTACGGAAATAGCCCCGGCCCGAAAGCGCGCCGAAATTGAGGGTGCCCGTCTTAAAGAGCACGCCGATGCAGTCGATGCCATTGGCGTCCAGGTTCCAATAAGCATTAGCGCTGCCCGATTCGGGGACCATGAAGCGGACGCGGTTCCTTCCGCTGCGGAGTGCGGCTACGAAGGTGCCGGTGAAGCCGCTGTTGTCGCCATACAGATCGACGCCGGGGTAGTTGTTGCCGTCTTCCCAGAGCGTACCGCTGCCGGTGATATGGCCATAGATGGCGATGGCGCTGTCCCATTGCGTAAGGAAGCTTTTCATGCCGGCGTTCACCACGATGTCATTGTAGATCGCCGATGGCTCGTTGCCAGATAATATCGTACCGCCATTCATGATAATCTTACCCGTTCCCAATGGGCCGGAAGCCGGGACGCCGGATGTCCCTGTGCCGATACTGGCCATGGCAATGGAGCCGTTGACGATGGTGTTACCCGAGTAGGTATTATTACCGGATAGCTGCAGCACGCCGGCGCCGGTTTTCATCAGGCTGCCTGTGCCGCTGATCGTGCCGTTGATATCGATGCCGGAGGCGCCGATGACGTTGACCTGGCTATCGATCGTAATGGGCGTGGTGATCGTCTGTGTGTTTGCGGAGTTATTGACAACATCTGTTTTCAGGCTGACCGTGTCGCCGGATATCGTATAGGCATTGGCGGTAGTATCGAACAACAATCTCGAAATTTGCAGCCCGGGGATATCGTTTGTCATCGTGCTATCCGTAGTCGTGCGGAAGGTGAGGATCGCGGGGCTGGCGGGCACGGCGGCTTCTACCCAGCTGGATGCGCTGCTCCAGTTGCCGGATGCAGGGTTGGCGCCCCAGGTGGAGGAATGCGAACCGGGTACGCCGAATGATTCCACCGAATTGCCGCTTTCCAGCGTGTGGCCCATCGCGGAGATGACGTAGTAGTAGCCGGAGCCATTGACGACGCTGCCGTCGGCATAGCTGGTGGAGTTTGTCTGAGCGATCACGGTATAAGGACCGCCCGACACCGTAGCGCGTTTTACCTTATAGGCGATGGCGCCTGCGGCGGTATCCCATTGCAGATCGATCTCATTATTCTTGTTTACCACTACCGGTTTCGACGGCGTCGCGGGCGGTACGTTGGCATAGACCTCGTTGGAGATGCCGCTTTCCAGGCTGCCGGACAGGGCGGTGACAATATAGTAGTTGTTGACTTCGAATGCGGGATTGGCATCGACAAAGGAGCTGCCGGTGATACCCGTTTGGATGGTGGTGTAGGGGCCACCCTGGGTCAGCGATCTTTGGACCGTATAGCTGCTGAGGCTGGAGGAGTCCGGGTCGGACCAGGAAAGCCTGATCTGGTTGCCGTTGACGACACTGGCGGTTAGCCCGGCGGGAGCGGCCGGGGCGGCGTTATTGTCGACGGTGATCATCAGCACGGCGCTGCCCGTGCCGTTGGCATTTGATGCCGAAATGGTCACTGCGGTGGTTCCGAGGACGGCCGGCGTCCCCGAAATGACGCCGGTAGACGTATCGATGGTTAGGCCGGACGGTAAGCCGGTGGCCTTGTAGACGGTAGGAGTATTGGATGCGGCGATCGGATAATTGAATGCCGCGCCGATAGTGGCGGTTGCCGACAGACCGCTGGTGATCTGCGGTGCGCCGGCAGGCGTCGAATTGGTGATGGATACATTGCTGAGGATGGTCGTGTTCAATGCAGACGTATTGTTCGACAGGGTAAACAATCCCACATAAACGTTCGGCGCAAAGGTGGTATAGATGAGGTTGTGGTTGGTCCAGTTGACCCCATCCGCCGAATGATAGGAGAAGATGCGGTTCCCGATCCGTTCCAATTTCAACCACCAGGGCGCTTTCGGCGGATAATGCGTATAGCCGTTGACGCTACCATTCCATTTTGTATTCACGGAGCCGTTGTAGAGGTTTACCGCGATGCTATTCGCCGTGGGAGAGAGGCCGTCGCGCATCATCAGACCCGCAGTAGCCGAGGGGATGGAATTGCTGTCTATTCTCGCGATGATGCTGAAATCCCCGCTGATCTGTTTGAAAGTAAAGTTCACTGCATTGGTGACCGCAGTGCCGGCGCCGGTTATGATCCATTTGCCGCCGCTGTAGGTGGCGCTCCCGGCAATACCCGGATGGCCGATGTCGACATTGCTCAGCTGAGATACCGGCTGGCTGGTGGGAAAGACGATGGGCGGCAATGGCGTTGCCGTGGAGGTATCCGAAGATTTCAGATAGAGGAAGGACCAGGAACCTTCCCCGACGGCGGCGCGCATCTGGTCGGTATAGGGCGTGGGAATCCCCCGACGCAATTCATAAGCGGCCGAGACGATATCATTAAAAGGATGCTGATGGCGGGCGCCGGGCGCAATGCCCCAGTTGGTCCAGTAATTCGCGTAGCCGCCAAACGGGGTGAACGTCATGGTATCGCCGACGAAGGCATATTTATTATACAGCTCGCCTATCGACAATAAACGATCGTTGTATTCGGAATAGAGATCCACGCCCTGTTTCCACGCGACTTCCGCGGCCCACATCAATGCAAAATCCTGCACGAACCAGTGGTCGTCACGGCCTGCATCGCCCACCTCGCCATTGGGCAGACTACATCTGAGCGCTGCGCCGGCGTCCAGCCGGTACACTTCTACCGCCTGGTTCCATTTATCCTGGTCGTCGAGAAAGGCCGCCACGCTCAGCGCGATGTCCATTTGCAAGGCCCCTTTGTTATTATCCCTTAGCGGGTTGGGTACCCAGGACTGCGGCCAAAGCACATTGGCGAAATAATTTTTTACGTGGAGGGTGTTTAGATCGGTCCAGCCGGGAAATGTTCCGCGCAGGATGTCGGCAGCAGGAACAAAATAAGGGGCCATATCACCGATATCGAGCATGGCTTCATTGCCCGACCAGACGGTATTGGTCACTGCCCAGGCATCCAGCATGTTGGTTGCCTTACGCGCATAGGCGCTGTCGCCGGTGAAGACATACATAAAGGTAAGATTGTGGATTGCGGTCATATCGCTGATCCACTGGGCATTGTTGAGGTTGGGGGCACGGCCCACTTCCGTAAAGGGCCCTTCCATGGTATACGTCAGTTTGGACCGGGCGTCGCTTGCCAGGGCGCTGTAGCCCGTGGACCAGGGAGTCTTGGTGATGTTCGCCCTGAGTTGATCGAGGTCATATTTCGTAAAGGGTATGCTCGGATGCACGAAACGTTGCGCCATGGCGCATGTGCTAACCAACAAGGCAAGAAGAGATAAGAGTAGAGATCTCAGGGGCATAACAATCGTTTTGGTTTTTTGGATGCCCCAAAAATAGCTGCCGGGAGAGGTAAGGGGGGAGGGGATATCAACCAAAGAAGAGGGCTAAATGATTAAATCCGAGTCTCGCGAGCGGCTATTGTCTTCCGGCGATATTCACTGGGTGTAACGCCGAAACGTCTGGAAAAAGCCTTGCCAAAGCCATTACGGGTGCAAAAGCCCACCATGCGAGAAACTTCTGTAACGGGGTGGCCGGTGGTTGCGAGGAGCAATGCCGCCTTGTCGAGCCGCGTCTGCGTGATGAGGGCTGCCGGCGTCATATTCGAGATCTCCGTGATCTTCCTGTAAAGGGTAGGGCGGCTCATATGCAGTTCACGCGCAAGCAGCGAAACGTCCAATGTCGCATTGGACAACTGCAGCATGATCAGCCGGTTGAGACGCTCCCACAAGACTGTATCCGGGCCGGGAACGGCCGGGTCATTTTTGCGCTGTAAAAGGCCAAATGTCTCGAAATGATCCTTCAGCCGGGCGCGGTTGGCCAGCAGGTTTTCTACCTGCGCCAGTAAATGGGGTGGAAAGACCGGGGTGTCCAGGCAGGCATCGGCTCCCACCCGCAGCCATTGCAGCCGGGTCGAAAGAGCGTCGCGGTGGATCAGCACGAGCACCGGGATATGCGCATATTGAAAAACCCCCTTTATACGACCGCAAAGATCATGGTTGTTCCCCGAGGCCTCGACAATGATCAGATGGATGATGCGGGTCTCCAGCACATGCAGGGCATCAGCCGTATTTTTTATGGACAGGACATCGGCGACATCCTTTAGTCCCGTGGCCAGGATACTACATTCCGTGCGGCCCGATGCCACTAGCAGCACGCAGTGCCGGCTCATTCGCTCGTTTTGGTAACCGCCTGCGGGGAATGGGGCGGAGCGGTAAGGTTGGCTAGCAATCATTTTTGGCGACGAACGGCATAAAAGGCAGCCGTTTCATGCAAAGCTATATTTGCCAGCAACTTAAGTTTGTCCGATTTGTTCAAATTTATAGCACAAATGTTTATAAATTCGGGTAATTTGAAAGAATGCGCTCGTTCTGGACTATACCGGGGCCATTGCTGCTGCTCCTTTGCCTGTTTGGAGAACTGACCGTGACGGCGCAGCCCGGCCATCTGAATTTCACCTCCATCGGCACGCGTGATGGGTTGCGTTCCAACTCCGTGAATGCGATCATCAAGGACCGGTATGGCTTTATGTGGTTTGCCACCAACGACGGCCTGCATAAATTCGATGGCACTAATTTTACAGTTTACCGGCGTCGTGCGGGCGATAGTACGAGTCTCCGGTCTAATGAGATCCTGGCGCTTCATGAGGATGCGAAGGGTAATCTATGGGTTGGGACCAGCGGTGGGGCGATAAGCAGGTATGACCGTACCCAGGACTGTTTTATCAATTATCCCCGGGCGATATCTATGGGGAATGCCCGCTTGGGGACGCATCGGGGCGATAGTGCGCACCCGGCGGGTTTGTTACCTTCCGACCTGGTCCGCGGCGTCTGCTCGGACCTGCAGGGCCGCATCTGGATAGCGCAGTTTTCGGCGCCCTATGTGCTCGATCCCGTTACCGGCCGTATCTCCAGGATCGACCTGGCGCCTTATACTTCGGATCCCGCCCAAAAAATGACGTTGAATTGCATCTACGGCGACCATCGTGGGGAAATATGGATAGGCACCGCCAGCGGTTTATTTCAGTATCTCCCGGCTACGCATTCTTTTCGCCATTTTCAACACAGGTCCGGCGATACCACCAGCATACCGGGCGACGAGGTCCGGGCTATCGCCGAGGATCACCAGGGCCATATCTGGGTCGGCACCGATAATGGGCTTGGCCGTTTGCAGCCGGACTCGGGCCGGTGCGTCGTTTTCAGGCAGCGGCCTGCGGGTGGTGCGCCGGTTTCCGTTGGGCAGATCAATGCCATTGCCATCGATAAGGACGGCACGTTATGGGTGGGCACGGGGGACGGCCTCGTCCTGATCGACCCGCGTACGGCGGGAGCTGTGACCTACAGGCCCGACGACGCGAATCCGCATAGCCTTACCAGCCGGGCGATCGCTTCCATCTATATCGACAGGGATGGCTTGTATTGGGTGGGCACTTTTGAGGGCGGGGTCAATAAATACGACAGAAATCTAAATCTTTTCGATCTCAGGCTGAGTGAGCGTTTTCATGAGGGCGGGCCGCACTCCACCGTGGTCACTTCCTTTGCCGAGCGGCAGGATGGCCATCTTTGGCTGGGTACCGATGGGGGGGGCCTGTTCGAATTCGACCGGCGGTCCGGCCGGCTGCGGCGTCAACCCCTCTTCCCCGACGGCAAGTCTACACTGCCCCTGCCCATACTCACGCTGGAGCATGATCGCGGAAATAGATTATATATCGGTACCTATGGCAAGGGGCTGATCGTGTTCGATCCTGCTACCGGGCGGACACGGCGTCTGCCAACTGCGCCCGGCCGGGACGACTTCAATGCCAACTGCATCTTCTGCATTTGGGAAGATGCGCAGGGACGCATCTGGGCGGGTACCAACGGTTCGGGTGTGAGCGTGATCAAGGACGGCAAGCTGCTGTTCCGTCTTGTGCCGCATCCAACGCTTCCCATCGATATCGCCCTGCCGATCAATGGCTTCATCCGGGCAATTGCGCAGGATGCGGGGGGAAATGTCTGGATCGGCTCGCATGGCAGCGGGATGGCCATATTCAATCCCGAAACCCACCGGTTCAGGGTGTATAACCAGGAGAACGGCGCCTTGCCGAGTAACAAGGTGCAGACCTTCCTGCTGGACAGCAGGGGCCGCATGTGGCTCGGTACCTATGGAGGGGGACTGTGCTTATATGATAGAACCCGCGACACCTTTCTCGACTATACTGAAAAGGACGGTCTGCAGAACAACAACGTCTATTCGATCCTGGAAGATGGCGCCGGGCGAATATGGGTGAGTACCAACAGCGGGGTGAGCAGCCTCGATGTGCGGACGAATGTCTTCCGTAATTTTACCTCCTACAACGGTCTGCAGAACAACAACTTCGTTCATGCGTCGGCGTTGAGGACATCCGATGGCGAGCTATTCTTCGGCGGGTTGCAGGGGTTCAATTATTTTTATCCGGCTGCGTTGACCGTCAACAGGAATGTGCCGGCCGTGGTCCTCACCGGTCTCCGGGTCGCCAACAAGCTCGTAGCGCCGGGCCACGGCTCGCCCATCCAGGAACCCATAGGCGTTGCAGGCGAGGTCCGGCTGGATTACAAACAGAACTTTGCCCTGAGCTTCGTTGCGCTTAACTATACCCTTCCCGATCAAAACCGCTATGCTTACAAGCTGGAAGGTTTCGATAAAGAATGGAATTATACAGGCACACAGAATACCGCCTATTATACGAACCTGGACCCGGGGGATTATATCTTTCGCGTCAAGGCCTGTAATAACGATGGGGTTTGGAGCAGCGGGGACACGTCGATACGTATCCATGTCCGGCCGCCGTTTTGGCGAACGCCTGTCGCCTATATCCTATATGTGCTGCTTGCCGGCAGCCTCCTGTGGTATAGCCGGCATCGGGGCGTGGCGCGGATCGAACGGAAGTTTGCATTGGAAAGAGAGCGGTTGGAGATCCGGCGGGCGCAGGAGCTGGACCGACTCAAGCTGAAATTCCTCACCAACCTGAGCCATGAATTCCGGACGCCGATCTCCCTGATCACTGGGCCGGTCGAGCAGTTGCTTACGGAGCGGGGAAACGATCCCGCGCACGACAAGCTGGAAATGATCCGCAGGAATGCCAGGAGGCTGCTCAACCTCGTCAATCAGCTGCTCGATTTTCGCAAAATGGAGGAGCAGGAGCTGAGATTACAGGCCTCGCCGGGAGAGCTCGTGGGCTTCGTCAGAGAGATCTGGCAAACGTTTACCGACCTGGGCGAACGAAAACATATCCGGTTTGATTTCGAAACAAATCTTACCAGGCTATATGCACTTTTCGATCGCGACAAGCTGGAACGCATCCTTTTCAATTTGCTCTCCAATGCCTTTAAATTCACCCCGGAAGGCGGGAACGTGACCCTGCGACTTGCCGAGGGGGGAACAAACAGTGACCCGGAGCGGTACGCGGTGCGGATCGACGTCATCGATTCCGGGATCGGCATTCCTGCGGATCGACTGGAAAAGATCTTCGAACGGTTCTTTCAGCATCCGTCGGGCGGCGCCATTCTGAATCAGGGCGCCGGTATAGGGCTGTCCATTACCAGAGAGTTCGTCCTCCTGCATGGCGGGTCGATCGCCGTGAATAACCGGCCGGGCGGGGGGAGCGTTTTTACAGTGGATCTCCCGCTCATCCTTGCGACCATCGGAGGTCCTGCCGCCGAGCCGGCGAAGCTCGCCACGATGGAGGACCCGGACGAGGCGCCAGGCGGCGAGGCCTCTCAGCCGGAAAAAAATTCACCGCGGCCCGTTATCCTGCTGGTGGAAGACAACGAGGATTTCCGCTTTTATCTCAAGGATAACCTGCGGGGAGAATACGAGATCATGGAAGCCGCTAACGGCAAAGAGGGCTGGCAGCAAGCATTGTCGGGACATCCGCGGCTCATCGTCAGCGACATCAGCATGCCCTACATGGATGGCATCGTCCTCACGAGAAAGCTGAAGGCCGATAAACGTACAAGAAACATCCCGGTGATCCTGCTGACCGCGTTAACGGAGGAGGCTCAGCAACTCGAGGGTCTCGGTACGGGCGCCAATGATTATATCACCAAACCTTTCAACTTCGAGCTGCTGAATGCCCGGATAAAAGGCCTGTTGGAATGGAGCAGCGTCATGAAGACGACCTATGCGAAACAAATCACCGTGGCTAAGGCGGAGCCCGTTAACGAATCGGCAAACGAAAAGCTCATGAGACGCCTCGCCGCATGCCTGGAAGCGCATCTGCAGGACCCCGGGCTTTCCGTCAAATTCCTCAGCAGGGAACTGGGCGTCAGCAGGAGTTCGCTCTATGCCAGGATGCTGGAGATCACCGGTGAAACCCCCGTGGAATACATCCGTTCCGTACGGCTGGAGAAGGCAGCGATCCTGCTTGAAAAAAGCGATCTTACCATTTCGGAGATCGCCTACGAGGTCGGTTTCTCGACGCCGAGCTATTTCACGCGGGCCTTTAAAACGAAATACAAGACATCGCCCTCCGAGTATGCCGGCCGCGGCCGAAAGGAGAAACAATAGCTCCGCCGGTAGCATTACAAGGCATCAGATCTGCCCCGGCAGCCTCCTATCGTCTCACCAGGGTTCCTGTTTTCTCAATTATTCCCGGTTTTCGCCAAAAACGCTTGAATCTATGGGCGGGGATATTAATTTGGATCATTGGTATCCTTGTCACCCATTAGACCTGACCTTGTTCTGTAAAAAAATTCAATCGATTGAATTTTTGCCTCTTTCTTCAAAAAAATGGCTTGGGAGAAGCTTATTCAATCGATTGAGTAGTGAACAAAAATTATTCACACACTTAAAAGCTGCTTAATGAAACGATGCTTGTTAAAAGAGGAGACCTCCTGGTCCCCGGCGTGCCTGCCCAGGCACTATCTGTCGATCTCACGATTACTCTTTTTCATCACCGCTGTCTTTTTTACCGTGCATGGCGCCGCCCAGGAGCGGACATCCGTGACGGGACGGGTAACCGCCGGCGACACGGCCATTGTCGGCGCGACAGTTACGGTAAAAGGGCGCGGTACCGCCGTACAAACCGGTGCGGATGGAAGATTTTCCATCAATGCCCCCCGTGGCGCGACGTTGATCATAACGTATGTCGGTTATGGTGTCGAACAAGTAAAGGTCGGAACGGGCGCTTTTTTATCGGTTGATATGAAACCGATTGCATCGCAACAAAACGAAGTGATCGTAGTCGGCTACGGCACCCAAAAGAAGGCGACGCTTACCGGTTCTGTCTCGACCGTTGCCGGATCGGAGATTGCCGTGAGCCCTTCGCCGAATGTGGGGGCGTCGCTGGCAGGAAAGCTCCCCGGTTTGATCGTCAACCAGACCTCTGCCGAACCCGGTTTGGACGATCCCAATATTCTCATCCGCGGTGCATCGACGCTTGGCAATTCCGCGCCGCTGATCATCATCGATGGCGTCGAGCGCACCGGTTTGACGCGGCTCGATCCGGCGGATATCGAAAGTTTTTCGGTACTCAAGGACGCCTCTGCGGCGATCTATGGCGCCCGTGCCGCCAATGGCGTTATCCTGGTGACGACCAAACAGGGAAAGAAGGGAAAGACCGTCTTCGATTTCAACTACAACTATGCCATTCAGAACGTCACGCAGATCCCCAAGATGCTGGATGCCGCCACCTTCGCACAAGTCTATAACGAAGGAGTATATTACCGCGAAGGTCGTCCCGCCAACTATACGCCGTTCTATTCCGATTCGGCGATCGCGAAGTTCAAGAACGGTTCGGATCCGATCAATTATCCCAATACGAATTGGGTAAATGCCGTCCTTAAATCCTCTTATGTCCAAAAGGTCGGTCTGCAGGCGAGCGGGGGATCGGAGACGGTACGTTACCTGCTGAGCTTTGGCACCACGACCCAGGATGGCGATTTCCGGCATATCCCGGACCTGTACAAGCAATACAATGCACGGTTGCGGCTGGACGCCGATCTCGTAAAGAATCTCACCGTAGGGGCCAATATCTCCACTATCATGAGCAATGCGAACCATTCGTCTATAACGGGCCAGATAGGCGCGGGATCGTCTGTTAATTTTATCAATATCCTCCAGGCGAATCCGACGATACCGGCTGTCTATCCGAACGGGCTTATTGCGCCGGGTCGCCTGAACCAGAACCCCTTGTTGCTGGACCAGCAGGGGTTCAATAACATCAACACTTCGGCGGTGTATTCGACGTTTACGGCCGCCTACAAGGCGCCATTCTTAAAGGGTCTCCGGGCTGACGTTTCCTACAACTACGATTTTACCAACCAGGAGAACAAGGAATGGAATATTCCCGCCTATTTTCACCAGTACAATGTGACTACCGGCGGCTTCGACAAGGTGTTGCAGAATTCGGTGCCTTATTTACAGGACACGTACAGCAAGTGGACGACGACGCTGTCGAATATCCGGCTGACGTATGACAGAGTCTTCGGCGGGAGCCATCATGTGGCCGCGCTTATCGGCGCCGAGCAGCAATATGGAACACATTCCTATGCTTATGCCTACCGGAAGAATTTCGTAAGCACGTCGGTGCCGCAGATCAATGTGGGAAGCACGGCGGCTGCCGACCAGGGCACGGGCGGCAGCGATTCGACCGGGGCGTATAATAACTATTTCGGCCGCGTGAATTATGATTTTGCCTCCAAATATCTCGTGGAGTTCCTGTTCCGTTACAACGGTTCGCAGATCTTCCCAAAGAATAAGCGGTACGGATTCTTCCCCGGCATTTCCGGCGGTTGGGTCCTTTCCGAGGAAAGATTCATGCAGAATGCGTCGCCGGTAGTGAGCTATTTAAAGTTGAGGGCATCCTATGGGGAATTGGGGAACGATCGGGTGAATCCTTACCAGTTCCTGCAATCCTATTCGTTTGGCAACAACTATGTGTTCGGCAGCAACGACGTGCCGGGTATCTATCCCAACACGGTGCCCAATCCCAATATTACGTGGGAGGTGAGCAAGAAAACCGATTTCGGCCTGGTGGCGACGTTATGGAGGGGGCTGTTGGGGATCGACTTCACCGAATTCTTCGAAAAGCGATCCGATATCCTCGTGCAGCCTAATCTCGCGGTCAGCAATGTGTATGGTTTCCCGAGTCTCCCGAGCGAGAACATCGGCCGGGTCAATAACCATGGTTTTGAGTTGGTGTTGACACACCGGCAGACCTTCCGCGACTTCTCTTATTCGATCTCGGCCAATATCACGTTTGCAAAGAGCAAGATCATTTATATGGACGAGGTTCCGCAGTCGGAGCCCTGGCAAAATGCAACGGGGCATCCGTTGGGTTCGGCGCTTTATTACAAGACGGCAGGTATCTTCAGCGATGCCGCCGATCTGGCGAGGAATGCCAATGAGGCCGGTCCGGGGACGCAGGTAGGCGACCAAAAGATCAAGAATCTGAGTGGCGGCTCGCAGATCACTGCCAACGACCAATACCGCTTCGATCTTTCGGCGACCCCGGAAGAGGTGTTTGGGCTCACGTCGAACTTCAAATACAAAGCTTTCGATCTCACCCTCTTTTTCTATGGACAGACGAAGGCATACAACTACGACGGCGTGTATGCATCGCTCGGCAGCTCCGATTTTTCAAATGCTATGGTACAGCGGGCGGCGAACCGGTGGTCGGTCACCAACCCGAATGGAACGATGCCAAGGGCCAGCGAGTGGACGCCGGGCGCTACGACATTGTATCTGAAGGATGCGACATTCATAAGGCTCAAATCAGCCGAGATCGGGTATAGCCTGCCCGCGTCGTTGGTCAACCGGACGAGGACATTTACCGATGTCCGCTTCTATGTCAGCGGCTTCAACCTGCTTACCTGGGCCAAATCGATCAAATATGCGGATCCGGAGATCAGCGGCAATTCCACGGCGTACCCGCCGCAGCGGATCATCAATTTCGGTGCGACTCTCAAGTTTTAAAAAAATTGAAGAATTTTTATGAAAAAGATATTTGCCATCGTAGTTCTTTTTTCTTTCCTGATATCATGCAGGAGAAATGTGCTGGACATCGCGCCACAGGACCGGATCGCGGAGACTGTGGTCTGGACGGATCA
>DASZOW010000074.1:0-4670 GCA_035550615.1 Puia sp. | reverse complement strand
CGACATCGTGGATAGTGTGGCAGAGCGCATACGTCAACTGGGACATTATTCACCAGGTACGTTGAAAGGCTTTTTGGAGCTAACGCATCTTACGGAGATGAGCAGGCTGCCTAACGACAGCCTGGGCTTTATTAAGGAATTATTAACGGATCATGAGAACGTGATCATTTTCCTCCGGGAGAATATCAATCGTTTTGCCAACGATTATGGCGATGCGGGCACCAGTGATTTTATCACGGGTTTGATGGAGACGCATGAGCAGATGGCCTGGTTCCTGCGGGCGCATTTGAAATAGATAAAGAGAAAGGGCTGGCGTCAGCCAGCCCTTCTTAGTTATGTTTACCGAAAAGGCGCTTGAAGAAACCGCCTTTTTTCTTTGGCGGCGGCGGCTTTTTATCCGCGTCGGTGACGGTTATTTTTACCGAGCCCTCCTTGCTGGAGCGGTTGGCTTCCTGCAGGATCTTTTGTTCTTCAGGGCTCAGCTTTGAATCTATTGGAACGGTGGGCGGACTCGTGTCGAGATATTGATTAGCCCTGCCATTCCCCTGGTTAGCGCCTTCGGCGCCCGGCGGAGCGATCTTTTCAATATTCATATTGTCATACATCATCTCCCGGCGCATATTCTCGGGCTGGATGAACCTGGCGTTACGTTCGATGCCGAGGGTTTTATCGTTCAACACCTTGGCGAAGAAATATTCCCAGATCGGGCGGGCTGCCTGTGCGCCATAGCCGAGGCCGCTCTCCAGGTGGATAAAGCGGTCATCGCAGCCGATCCAGGCGCCGGCCATAAGCTGTGGGGTATAGCCCATGAACCAGGCATCGCTGTTATCGTTTGTCGTACCCGTTTTGCCGCCCATTTCCGAAACGCCGAGCCGATTGCGGAGACCGGCCGCCGTACCGAAATCTACGGGCCCCTGCATCATCCTCGCCATGGTATAGGCGGTAGCCTGGCTGATGACCTCGCGGCGTTCGACCTTGGTGTCGAAACGATCCAGCACGTTGCCGTTCTTGTCTTCGATCCGCGTAATATA
The DNA here is from genome assembly GCA_035550615.1 of Puia sp. Classification (GTDB taxonomy): domain Bacteria; phylum Bacteroidota; class Bacteroidia; order Chitinophagales; family Chitinophagaceae; genus Puia. Next base: position 3,639 of record DASZOW010000074.1, on the reverse strand, counting down.
ATAAGGTTTGGTGCTGAAGCCGCCGCCCGGGAACATCGAGTAGCCCCACAGCATCTCGTAGAGGGAGAGATCGCAGGCGCCCAGGGCCATGGAAGGATAGGGATCGATCCTGGTAGGGATGCCGATTTGTTTGATGTATTCCGCGAAGCGTTTGGGGCCTACCTGTTTCATGATATAGGCCGCGACGCCGTTGATCGACCAGGCGAGACCAGAAGCCATGGACATGGTGCCCCCTTCGTGTTTGTCGGGACGGGCCGGAACATAGCCGAAACCGGGGAAGTATTGCTGACTGGTCTCGCATTCCGTTTCGGGTGTGAAGTTGTAGTCTTCGATGCCGAGGCTATACAGAAATGGTTTTATGGCGCTGCCTACCTGCCTTTTCGTATTGATGTTGACGTGATCGAATTTAAAGGTCTTGAAATCGATGCCGCCGACCCAGGCCTTGACGGCGCCGGTCACGGGGTCCATGACCATAAAGGCGGTCTGCAGCATTTCCTGGTTGTATTTGATCGAATCCAGCGGGGTCATGACCGTGTCTTTTTCCCTTTTGGAGTTCCAGGCAAATACTTTCATCGACACGGGCTGATAAAAGGTTTTGCGGATATCGGCGTCGCTAAGCCCATCGTCTTCCAGGTTATGCCAGCGTTCGCTGTTGCGCATGGCGGCATCCAGGATATTCATGTGATCTTTCCAGATGAGGCCTTTGCGGACATCGTACTGCGAGCTAAGGGCGCGTTGCAGGATGGGCAACTGTTTTGCTACCGCCTCGTCTGCATAAAGCTGCATCCGGGGATTGATGGTCGTATATATCTTCAGCCCGTCCCCATACAGATTATAGGGTTCGCCGGTGGCCGGGTTTTTGTGTTCCTTGCACCATTTTTGGAGCTCGGAGCGGATGACGTCCCGGAAATAAGGGGCCAGACCGTTGTTCTCATCGACCTTTTTATAGTTGCTGAGATCGATGGGCAGCGCCTTCCATTTGGCGGCGGCGGTTTCCGTCAGAAATTTATTCTTCACCATCTGGTTGATGACCGTGTTACGGCGGTCGATGGCCATTTTAGGGTTCCGCCTGGGATTATAGAGCGTGTTGCCTTTGAGCATCCCGATGAGCACAGCGGCTTCGTCTACGTTGAGCCGGTCCGGTTCTTTTTGAAAAAAGGTGCGGGAGGCATTGCGGATGCCATAGAGATTATCCCCAAAGGGCACTTCATTCAGATAGAGCGCGAGGATCTCCTGTTTGGTGAAATTCCGTTCCAGCTTTATGGCGATGATCCATTCCTTGAGTTTCTCGATAAAGCGGCGGGCAAAGTTCCGCGAGCCTTGTTCGAGGAGGTTTTTGGCGAGTTGCTGGGTAATGGTGCTACCGCCTCCATCCCGTCCGAGCTTCAGCACGGCGCGCATAACGGAATAGCCATCGATGCCGGAATGTTCATAAAAACGTTCATCCTCGGTGGCGATGAGCGCATTGACGACATTGGGCGAGATATCTTTGAATTCTACGTTGCTTCGGTTGCCCCGGTCTTTATAGAATTTGCCCATGGGCGTTCCGTCTTCCGCGAAGACTTCGGTGGCCAGGGTGATGGAGGGGTTCTCGAGTTCTTTTAGGGACGGCAGGGAGCCAAAGGCTCCTAAGTTGATCAGGATCAGGAAGAGGATGAATGCGCCCAGGCCATAGAAAAAGATACGCCAGAAAATACGGACGAATCTGTTTGTCAAGGTCATATTTTGTTTTGTTGTAATAGCTTTTTTTATGCGGGGTGGTGATCCGCACTCCGCAAGGTAAAATAATCCGTGTTAACGACATTCCAAAGTTTAGGTCGTGGTGGCTTTGTTCGGGGCCAGCCGTGGTTACGGCTTTCGGCGGTTTTCGGTGGCTTTATGGGCCAAACTTACCCGGATAGGCTGCCGAAAGGAATTTAAGGTAAGCGGGCATATCCTTGTTGTTCAGCAGCAAGTCGAGGTTGGTATCGGAGATGATCAGGAAATTGTATTTGCCGGCGGGCATCCAGGGGATGATCGCTCTGGGCGCCAGGGCTTTTACGTTCCTGTAGTAGTCCATTGCTCCTTGGGCGTCGGGAAAGCCGCCGACAACGACCAGCTTGAGGGAATCATTGACGGATGCATTTTCCGTCTTCAGGCCCAGGCTGTAATACGTTTCCGTGTTGTAGCGGCCGAATGCGTTGGCGGCTTCCGAGACATAGACCGGATCGACCTTATCGAGGACCAGGATCACCGAGTGCGGTTTGTCCGGGGTAAGGGTGAATACCGAGTTAAGCGTACGCAATTTTGCGGCCAATTGCGCGGTATCCGCTTTGAGTTTGGCCACTGCCGCGGCAATAGAGTCCGCCTGGTGTTTAAGCTGAGCGGCCTTGGCCGAGTCGGCCCGGGCTTTCAGCATGGCCTGCTGTAAGGAATCCTGCAGTCGTTTGAGATCGGCCAGCTTGCCCGCGTCCATGGATATGCCGTTCTTAGCCGAGTCGGCATTGATCTTGCCGCCGATGGCTCCTGCCACGGTGGGTTTGGCCGTGACGTTAGCCAGCGCCTGTTCCCGTTGTTTTGCCCGGGCCCAGTCCGACGTCGTATCCACCTTGAGCATGTTGGAATCATTCCGTGCCAGGCGGGGTTGGGTCGCAGCGGGGCGAACCGAGGTGGTGGTGTCGATGTTTTCTTCTTCGTCCTTTTCCCGGGTGACCTGGAGTTTGGTGAGATAGTCTTCTATCTGGCGGCGGCGTTTGAGAACATCGATCAGGGTGGCTGCTTTGGCTGCCATGGGAGTTTTTGGCCATTTGGACTCGATGTTGGTCAATTCGGTGATCGCGCGCATGTCCTGGTGGCTGTGGATGAAATAGACGGATTCGATATAGAGCAGCTGCGGGGTCCAGTATTTATCGCCGTAGAGGCTATCGGCTGTTTTTTTCATCGCCAGCGCTTCGTCGAAACGGCCTTCGATAAAGGTCAGGTAGACCTGCTCGTATTGGCGGGTGGCATTGGCGCGGAAGGTGGCCTCGGCGAGACCGACGGTATCGGGATGATCCAGCCGGCCTGTGAAGGCGCCGTTGGGATATTTTTCGTTCAGCAGCCGGAGGACGCGCTGGGCGTTGGCTTCGTCACCTAACTGTTTATAGCAATAGTATTCGTTGAAGAGCGACTCTTGTGTCCGTGTGGTCTGCGGGAATTTGGTCAGCAGGGTATCATAGGAGTTGATAGCGTATCGGTAATCGGCTATGCCATCCTGGTAGGTCCTGCCGAGGGTGAACAGCGCGCCTTCGATGGAGTCGTTGGATTTTTTGAGTTTTTCCGGCGTAAGCGGGAGCCGGCCAAGCAGGGTTTTGAAGTCGATGGTATTGGCGGCTGCTGCTGCTTTGGCTGCGCTGTCGCTCATTTCGACGGATCTGCCGCCGGCCCTGGCATTCAGGGTGGCCCGCATCATGGATGATACCTGCCAGTTATCGACGTTTGGCCGGTTACCGTATTTGGTCCGGAAATCCGAGTAGCCTTTGGCCTTGAGCGTCTGGTTGTCGAAATACCATTCCGTACCGGCGCCCGAGCTAAAGAGGTCGGGAACGGCGTTGTTGGTTTTCAGTCCGCCGTTATTATAGCTGCTGTCCGCCTCGTCCCGGAGGCCTTGTTGCCGGCGCA
>DASZOW010000073.1:0-13326 GCA_035550615.1 Puia sp. | reverse complement strand
ACGCCTCGCCCGAGTTCCAGCCGGCTCCAGGTGGTGTGAAGCACCGCCTTTTCGAGCGCCTCGACCAGCATGCCCGCGCCGCCTTGCTCCATACCACGCAGGGACCGGTATACTTCCAACAGGCGGAGAGGGTTGATCTCGCTTCTTTTTACCGCCGCAGCATTTCCCAGGTATTCGGCCGCCAGTTTCAGCACCTTACCGCTGACACCCGTGTAAAGCATGGGACCGAGGTTATCCAACAACGGCCCATAACCAATGCGGAAAGAGGAGATGCCCTCCTTCCATTTTTCCCGGAGAGTCACCTGGCGTTGTTCGGGGGTGTCATAATGTTGCTGATGCAGCGCATGCCATTCCTGTTCCCACGTGCTTCGCACCTGAATGTGGTCGCCTATGATGCCTGCGAAGAGTGTCTTCCTGGCCCGATCTGCAGCCTTTGGACGAAGCCGGCGCAATACGTCGCGCAATGCATTCTGCCGGGCGCGGCTGCTGCGACCATATTGATATTCGTCGAGACGATTCAAGAGAGCCGCCAGGTGTTTGCGGATTGCACGTCCGGGATTCTGCTCTTTGTGCGTCGCCCTTGCATAGTAGTCCAGCCAAAGCGGTATATCCATGGGCGAGCGGATGATCGTTTCCACTAGCTGGCCGGTCTCCGCTCGATTACCGTCGACGGCAGCCAATTCCGCAGCAAGCAGAAAGGCCAGCTCACGGAATTGCTTTTCCCCGTTCAGATAGAGCGCAAGCCGGGCTAGGAATGCCCGGTCGCCGCAGCGGATCTCCCGTCTTAGAAAAAGCAGGTCTTCCGGTAGCTGCTGGTCCTTGGTCCCGGTAAGCGATCCCGACAATAAGGTCCTGTACAGATCCTGCTGTGTGTCCGGCAGGCCCGCTTTTACATGAGTATAGCAGGTGTCGGCGGGTTTTCTTCCCTTTTGGCTGAAATTAAAACGCATAGCATCCTCCTTTGCCCCTACCGGGACAATTTTAAGCATTGCAAGATGACCATAGGAATCAAAAAGGCCCCGCAAATTGCGGGGCCTTTTACGCTGGATCTTTAATTATATCAGTTCACAGCACGATGCCCCGCATAGACCCAATCCTTAATCGGGTTGTATGCAGCTGCTAGTGTATGTGAATATTGTCGTAACATTATTTGATCTTTTGATCTGGGCAAATTTAAAAATCTTTTTCAGTTTCCAGCAACAATTCTGTAAAAAAATTTCGCCTACGCTGTTTCCTTCCTCGAGATCCGCGCTTCGAGCGGCTGATTCACCAATATCAGATTGCAGCCGAACTCGCGGACCACGCCGAAATCAGGTCCAAGAATAGAAAGGTACTCCTGCTTATCGTTTTCCGTATCGAACTCCAGACAGATCATCAAGGCTTTCTTCACGATCTCCCTGGCGCCTTGCAGGACCTGCAGGTTGAGCCCTTCCACATCGATACTCAGCAAGCTGATAAACTCCAGGGGGATATGCGCAATGGCAAGATCGAGCTGCATAACCGGTAGATACCGGGTCCTGAACGTTCTCGTTCCTTCCCTGTTGTTCGTAGCAAAAGAGCTAAGCACGGGTGTTTTGGAGATGTGAAAAGGCAGCACCGTATTTATATTACTGCAGCCGATTGCCAACGCGATATCTCGTTTTCGGAAGCGCTCGAATAATTTGATCAATTCCAGGTTCGGTTCGATAACCACGCCTTGCAGTCCATGGCGGTAAAGAAGATAGGAGTTGGAAATGTCGGAAGGATGATTGGCCCCTACGTCTACATACATGGATCCCTTGAGATCATAACGCTGCAGATATTTCCAAATAAAGACATCTTCCCGGTGTTGGGAATAACTTTCCTTCCCCGGCTGGATGTGATCATACCAGGCTTTACCGAATCGTTTATAACGACCGAGCGATGGAAAATTCTCTATCAAAAAATTTCTGATCATGGTTGCGAATATAATGGAAATCGGGGTATCGGTCCTATTAATAATTTGCGTATAATGCTTGTCCGGCAGGCCGCCCTATGCGCGGGTGAGGAGCAGTTTCTGGATCTTGTTGTGCAGGTCTTCCGGGCGGAAGGGCTTCGGCACGACTTCCATGAAACCTTTCTTGATGAGATCGATCCGCATGTCCTCATAGACGGCTGCGGTAAAGGCGATGGCGGGCACGGAAGGATGAACTTTCCTGATCTCGGCGAGTGCGGTGATACCGTCCATCTCGGGCATTTCCAGGTCTATGAGCACCAGGTCGAAATGACCGCAGCGGAATTTCTCCACGGCTTCCAGCCCGTTGACGGCTTCGTGAACTTCGATCCCCCATTTCGTAAGGAATTTTCGCGCCACGGACATATTGACATGGTTATCTTCGGCAATGAGGACCCGCAGCGCATTGAATGCGGGCAATTGCTTGACCTTTTCGTCATTTATATACATCTTGGCGTTCTCATTGATCTCGAGTTCCAGCGTAAAATAAAAGGTACTGCCTTTCCCCTCTTCGCTTTGCAGGAGCAGATCGCCCGAGAAAAGGCTGACCAGCTTTTTACTGATGGCGAGGCCGAGCCCGGTGCCGCCATATTTGCGGGTCGTATCCGTGTCCGCCTGCGTAAAGCTGTCGAAGACCTCTTGTTGTTTGTGTGCAGGGATGCCGATGCCGGTATCCTGAACCATGAACTGGATCAGCGATTTTTTGCTCGTGGAAGAGACCTTTCGGGCGCCAAGGGTGATGCCGCCTTTATGCGTGAACTTGATGGCGTTAGAGAGCAGGTTGCTGAGCACCTGGTTGAGCCGGGTCTCGTCGGTAAGGAATTCAGATTCCAGGTTCTCGTCGATATCCAGCAGGAAAAGAAGTCCCTTGCCATGGGCCTGTACTGAAAACTGCGTTTCCAGCTTGCGGAGAAAAGCCCGCATATTCACCGGTACGTTCTCGAGCTCGAAACGGCCCGACTCAATCTTGTTGAAATCGAGGATCTCGTTGATCAGCACCATCATGTGCTCGGAGGAGTATTTCAGTATCTCGAGATGGGAAATTTGCTCCGGCAGGTATTGCTCCTGCATCAGCAGATTGGAGGCGCCGATAATGCCATTCAGCGGCGTGCGCAGCTCATGGCTCATATTGGACAGGAACCGGGATTTGGCTTTCGAGGCCGTCTCCGCTTTTTGTTTGGCCTTCATGAGCTCGAACTGCGTCATCTTGATCTCCGAGATATCGAGTACGCTGATCTTCCAGAAATGCCGGGAGTTATCAAAAAAGGAAACGACATTCACGAAGGCGAATACCGTGTTATCCTTTTTGGAGGTAAGTGCGAGCTCGCCCTGCCAGCTGTTGGAATGGCCGCCATCCTCCCGCTGTTCCACCGTGCGGAACAGCTGAATATGTTCTTTGGTGAACAGGCTGTCCATGGGTGCGCCGACTACCTGTTTTTTATCTTCGATCTCGAGCAGCTCGATGGCGCGGTTGTTGCAATCGGTGATCACCAGCGCTTCCGCGTCCAGGATGATGACGCCGTCGAGGGAAGTGTTGTAGATCGTGTCGACGAATTGTTTTTCCTTGAGGATCGCTTCTTCGTTATTGCGGTTAATGCGGACAATGGCAAAGGAGAAGAATGTCGTCAGCAGCAGCGAAAGGACCAGGTTGCTGTCATACAGCTTATCGTACATAGTCGCTATGTGCAGCTGATAGTGGTTCTCCTGTGGACATTGATAAAAGCAGAACAGCAGCGTGGCCACGGTCATCAGGTACGCAAACGACAATTCCCGCAGACTCCTCGTGAAGCTGATGATGAACGTCATGATGAGGAAGTAGGGAAAGAAGAACAGGTATTCCCCCGCTTTGATCCCTTCCACGTAGTTCATGATGGCCAGATACAAATTCAGATTCAGTACGGACAGGATACGCGCCACCAGGTATTTTCTGCGCAGATTGAGTTGGTAGGCCACGATAAAGATATACGCCGCGCTTAAATTGATGAGTGCGCTGATATACAAGCCGAAGTAGAAGTAGGAGATGACACACACAAAGTGTGCGATCAGGATCAGCAGGATGAACTGGTTGAACCGGATCGTTTTTTTTCTTTTGACGGGGGAATGCTCATCCCGTAGCCCGGAGTAGACTATATCCCCATAAAATGAGGAAAATAACGAGAGCATTGGGTTACTCACAGGATGACGAATAATTAATAAGGGTTAAACATTAATCTATTGTGTGAACGCTTAGAGACAATATTTTAGTATAGGGGCCGTTATTTAACGGACGCATTCTATGGAGCAGCCTATACCCCATAAGACATTCGTGTTTAGCGATGCTATCAACAGCCAATACATAATCGACTTGTATGCAGGCGATTATATAATGATAGAAGAAACCTTCGGAGATGTGCTGAACGAATATGACGCTTTTGTCGAGCGAATTCTCACCAGTTACCATGAAAATGACCGGGCCGCGCTGAAATCGGCGGTACATAAGATAAAACCCTTATTCGGTTTTGTGGGGTTGACGACGATACAGGCGTTGTGCCTGGAATTCGAGAACAGTTGTCCCGATGCGCCCGATGCCCGGCTGGCCGAATTATTTACTCCACTCAAAGCCCGTTTGCTGAGCGCCAGGGCGATCATTGAAAAAGAAAAGTATCGATTGACCGAGTTCAACCGGCAGTAGTTTCCGGTCCAGGGAAAGCATACGCAGCAGCAGCCGGGTTCCAGCATAAAGCTTCTAAAATAGTTTCATTTGCCCACCCGGTCTTCTGAACTGGGTGCAGTCCAATTCCCAGCGTTCCGCGTTGAGTCCATATTTCTGCGTATAGCGGGCGTATTGCTGTGCCACCAGCTCGGCGATATTTCCCTCTCCGCGCATGCGCACGCCCCAGCGGCTATCATTGACCTTACCGTCATGACTTGCTTCGATCAGATGCCAGACCTTGTCGGCCCTATCGGGAAAGGTCTTGTAAAGCCAATCGTGAAAGATCAGCTTTATCGCGCCGTTGAGCCGGATAAAGGTGTAGGCGGAGAAAGAGGCGCCGTTGTCGGCAGCGGCTTTCATGATGCGTTGCATCTCGTGTTCGTTGAGTCCCGGGATCATGGGTCCGAGCATCACACCCATGCGAACGCCTGCCTCGCTGAGCTCTTTGATGGCCCGCAGCCGCTGGCGGGCGGTAGTCGTGCGGGGTTCCATGAGCTGACGCAGATCTTCGTCGAGTGAAGTAATCGAGATGAGGACGGACACCAGCCTTTTTTTCGCCATCCCGGCGAGCAGGTCCTTGTCCCGCAGGATACCGGCATTCTTGGTGATCATGCCTACGGGCTGGTTGAACTCGTGACAAATTTCCAGCAGCTTGCGGGTGATGCCGAATTTCTTTTCGGCGGGTTGATAACAATCGGTGTTCCCGCTGAGGGAGATGGGCAGACATTCCCATTTAGGGTGCATGAGAAATTTGCGCAGCAGCTCGGGGGCGTTCTTTTTGACGATGATCTTGCGTTCGAAGTCGAGGCCGGCGCTATAACCCCAGTATTCATGCGCGTTGCGGGCATAGCAATAGGTGCAGCCATGTTCGCAGCCCTGGTATGGGTTCATGCTGTACCACATGCCTACATCGGGGCTGTCCACTTTGTTCACGAGGCCTTTGGCATGTTCTTCCAGGTATTGAGTGGCGCTATTCGGCTCGATCCAGTCGTCGATGGCTTCCACGTGCTCTTTGACCCGTTCGTTCTTCAGGAAGCGGTTCCTGGGATTGAACTGGGCGCCGCGGCCTTTGAGGTATTGTGTCGGGTTTTCTGTTGGGTCGATCATCTGTGTATTTTTTTGCATTACGTTTTTCCCCGGCGGGTTTCACGCCAGGTTTTCCGTCACGCGAACAGCTCGCCCTGCCGCGTCGTCACCGGCAGGTTTTGGAAGGCAAACCGTTCTGCGATCTGCCAATTCCTGTCGCCCCTGAACCGAGCATGCGGCTCGCCTAACGGGACATCATTACTCCTGCGCCGGAGCAGCAGCATGCTATCCGCAATAAAGCGGCCGGTAAAATGTTTGTTGCTATACTCGAGCCAGCTTTTTTCATACTGCCAGGGCAGGAGATTGCGGGCGATGAGCAGATGGGGTTCGTCGATAAAATGCGGTTTGTGATCCTTGTCGAGTTTCATCAGTCGCTGGACGTCCCGGATCTCCTTGACCAGGGTCCTGATCGGCATTTTGCTGGTCACATTGATAAAGATGCTGTGCGTGGGCAGGCTGCCAAAATCCTTTAGCTCTACTTTAAAGGGGCAAAAACCCATAGCGATCGTCCTGAGCCGTTGAACGATCCTTTCTTCCATCAGCGCCAGCTGCGTGAACCGCACCAGCGTGAGATTCGGTTTGCCGGCCTGGGCGGAAGGCGCCTGGTATGTTTCGGCAAATGTTGTCCTGATCTGCCGGATGCGGTTGCTCAGCTCTTCATGCGGATTGAGGATCAGCTGATATTCGTTGGTCGAAAGCTGTTTTTTGTAGTTCTCGTTGAGAACGGAGGTCACAGGTTTTATTGCTTGTTGCATAACGTATTAGTTTTTTAGATAAGCGCCGTCCGGAGCGGTCGCATCCGGAAGCAGGCGAAAGATGTTTACGGTTTTACAGGGATCGAAAGAATGCGTCCTTTTCAACAACACCAGTTCCCCGACATGAAAGGTGTCATGAAATGTCTTTCGACTATAATCGAACATGGCCTTATTATAGATCTGTTCCGTCAATCCCCCCGCGATACTGAGAAATGGCCGGCTCACGAGTTTCATCGGCGGCCGGTCCGAAGACCGGATGAATTCGTCGATAGCCCGCAATTGCTGCATCAGGTCGTGGAAAGGATGCGGGTCCTGTACGCGCAGGTAGATGGTGCCAGGAAAACGCTCCCAAGAAAAATTAGCATTTTCCCGGCAAACCGCTAATGTCTGTCCTGACAGACGAGCCGCCGTGGGCGGCTTAGTCGTATGCGGCGGGAAGCCGCTATAATTATTCAATGTCAGGTCGAAGCTGCGGTAATGGTTGCAGATACGCTGTATCCAGCGGATAAGCGTGCTCTCCATGACTTCTCCCGCAACAAAAGCGGCCACAGTAATATGCGGCTTGTTGCGCACCTGCACCGCATAATCGTCGGCAAATTGCTGTTGTTCGCCCAGCAGTTTTTCTTCCAGCTCGCCGCCGGGATAGATGACGAGGAGGTATTCGGTTTCCATAAAAAAGATTTTAATCGATCAATAATTTAGCATAAATTTACTAAATAAATTAGTACAACAAAAATATTTTTTCCTCCCCGGTACCGCACGCTCATTCGCGGCTCAAGGTCATCATATCGCTGGGCGGCTGGGTGGCCCGCCCGCGGTTTAAAACTTCTTTTTTATGGAACTCGAACAATTTTATGGCATGAATTATAAAGGCGCGAGGCGGATGAACCAATGGGATGCCCCGGCGGCAAATTATACTGACTTTGGGGCGAATGGCAATAGCTTTGGAGTGGCCGACGATCATTTGGCTCACGGCGTAGATCTCAATGAACAGCTCATCCGCAACAAGCCGGCGACATTTTTTATGCGTGTCAGCGGCGATGCCATGACCGGCGCGGGCATTTTTAGCGGAGACGTCGTGATCGTAGATCGTTCCGTCAAGGCGGTCAGCGGTAAAGTAGTGATCGCCATCCTCAATGGCGAGATGTTGATCCGCCGGTTGGAAAAGACATTCAATAAGCTGCGCCTGGTGCCCGAGACGTCGAGGCTCGCGGCCATCGATGTCGATATCTCAGGCGCCGAATTCTCCATCTGGGGCGTCGTGACCTACGTGATCCACGCGTTGTGAGACCGCCACTCAAGGCACCGACAACCGCACCGGTCCCAGAGGCGACAGATGGTCGACATTCCAATTCCAATAAACTCCGTGGATCTCCGGCGAACCCTGATGCGCAAGATCCTGGCCGGTTGGACAATTGCAGGAAGGTAAATGCGTTTGTACTTGTGCGGTAAGGGCACACGTGAGCAGCGGGAAGGCTACGAGGGATAAAGTCTTCTTCATAGGATTAATTGCATTAAATAGTGATTAAAAATAAATAAAACATTTTCGATTATCGAGCATACTGTAAAAAGCTTTTATGGAATCATTAACAAACACTTTTTAAATCCGGAACAATTTTTCATATCCTATATACAAGGATGCAAAAGAGATCAGGCATCCGAAAACTTAAAATCTACAGGTATGAAAACGAGTAAAAAGCTATTTATCCTCACTGCCGTTGTTGCCGGCAGCCTCATCGCTACAAAAAGCTATTCACAAGTAGTCATCGGTGCGCATATTGGTTTCCGTGTTCCCGCTCCCAGGGTGTATGTAGGCGCTACCATTCCTGCGCCGGTCTATGCTCCGGCCCCCGCACCGGTCTATGACGGCGGTTATTACGCCGATCCTGCGGTCTGTGAAGCAGAATTTCCCGGATATGCCTATTATGATTATCCGGCCTGGGACGGCCACTATCGCGACCGGATCTACTTCGAACACTATCGCCCCGTCTTCTATAGAGACCATGCCGCATATTTCTATCACGGCGGTTTCAACCACGCAGGTTGGGCGCATGACCACGGCTTCGGGTATCATGGCGGCGGCAACCGCGTTTCAAGCTACCGTGGCGGCGGATACCATGAGGGCGGATATCATGGCGGCGGCTACCACGACAACGGCTATCATGGCGGCGGCGAACATCGGGGTGGTTACCACGGCGGCGGTTATCGCAATGGCGGACATCGCGGTAGGAGATGACAATCAAGGAACTATATATTAAAGACTACATGGCCTTCTTTTTGCATTCCTAACTTTAAAAAAATGACTTATGAAAAGTAAACTATTCATTCTAGGCGCTATCATCGCAGGCTCATTAGCCTTTAATTCCGCGAGCGCACAGGTACACGTATCGGTTGGTATCAACGAACAAACTTATCCGGGCTACACCTATTATACCTATCCGGCATGGCATGGACACTATCGTGACCGGGTCTATTACGAACATTATCACAATAGGTTCTACAGAGAACACAGGACTTACTTCCACGATCGCGGCCATTTTGACCATGACCGTTGGGACCATGCGCACCGCGGCCGCGGCCACGAGCGCCATGATCACCATCGTTAATTTTCTTCCCTATACGTTAGCCGCTGCAGGTGGCTTATAAACAGACGGCGCAGAATACTCTGCGCCGTTTTTAACATTTCAAGGTGAACAAACCCGACCTAATCCAAATCCTTGTCCTTCGAAGTCTTGACAAACGCAGCGGCCCTGGGCGCCGGCAGCGGAACATCGCCCTTGATACCCTTCCACAGGATCTCATTGAAAAGCCGGTCCGGAACCCTATCTTCATGTGTAAGATCGATACTCGCCGATTTCTTTGCCCACTTATTCGAAGCTACATTTCTATCCCGCAGATCTACTGTCTCTGTCTTCGCCACGTAGGGGGTCAGATCAGGGGTAGTATCAAAACACCGCCACATCGGCCTCGCCGCCGCATCATATTGCGACATCGGAGAAAGTCCGAGGATCAGCTCCATGGTCCGTAACACGGAAGTCGTGGAATACATGGTATGATCTACAAAATGGCGCTTTACCAGTCCCCCCGCGATATATACCGGGCTTCGGTGAGCATCTACATGATCCGGGCCATTCTGCGCATCGTCTTCGAGAATAAAGACCGCACTCTCTTTCCACACCGGGCTCTTGCTCAGGTGTTCCAGGAACTCACCGACGGCCAGATCATTATCGGCCACATGCGCAAATGGCGTCAGGCATCCCTTCCGCAACCCTTCCGTATGATCATTCCCGAACCGCACCGTGTTCATACGCGGCAGGGCGCCCGTAGCAACGAGCGAATCGAAATCGCGCTCCCATTGCTTTTCGCGCGCTGTATCATAGAACTTCAGATCCCAGCCTTTATAATAGAGACAGGTATGACCATCGAGCACGGGGATATTCGGCTTTTCCGCATTATCCGCGAATTCGCCATAGGTCCGGTAAGACACCCCGGCACGCTGACAATGGTCCCAGATATAACCGCCTTTGTTGTTGGCAATGGCACGGTTGCCTTCGCCGTCATATACGCCGCCGCGGCCGCCGTAGCTGGTCGGCCATGTCTTTTCCAGGTAGTCGTTGGCATAACCGCCCATGCTCCAGCTATGTCCGTCCATGCTGACCTCCGCATTTACATAAAAGTTGTCGCAGAGAACAAATTCACGGGCGATCGCATGCAGATTGGGTGTCACGCGCTCCCCGAACAACACCAGGCTGGTATCGCCATTCCCTTCCTTGATGTCGCCCAGCACCTGGTCATAAGTCCGGTTCTCCTTGATGACGTAGAATACGTATTTGATCGGAGAATGATCGCCTACCTTCATCGGTATCGGGTTGCCAGCCTTCCCCGCAGCCACCAGCTCGCCATTTTTCGAATACGGCGTATTCTGATAAACAAGCGCAGAATAATCGCCCAGCAGCTTATCATCCGGCTCGGGGATGATGCTCATAGTCCCCCGGAAAAGCCCGGCGATATATTGAACCTTCGGCGCCTTCTTTACATCACCCTGCTGGTAGTTCACGACCTGACGGCGGGCGGCAGGGTTGGGGCCGAGCGGATTGGCCAGTGAAGTAAACCCTTTGCCATTGGCTACCCAGATATTCTTTCCGATGACCCGGACCGCCGTCGGATACCAGCCTACGGGAATAAAGCCTTTGGAGCTCGCCGATGCCGGTTCGTGTACGTCGAATACCGCGAGACAATTATTATCCGCATTGGCCACGTACAAGGTCTTGTCGTCCGCGCTAAGCGCCAGCGCATTCGTCGTAGAACCCGGGGGCGCGTCGGGGTAAAGCGCGGCATTCAGCGTCTCGACGACCTTCCTGTCCCGGATATCGATGACCGAGACGCTATTGTCGTTGGCATTGGCTACAAAAAGCCAGCGGCCATTTTTCGTCATACAGATATCGTTGGGATTGTCGCCTACGGCGACCTCACCCGAGAAGACGCGTTTTTCCGTATCGAAGATCAGCAGCTTGTCACAGCCCCAGCAGGTGATGTACAATTCCTTCCTATCGCGGGAGAGACGGCAGGTGTAGCCTTCCCCGCCCAGATCGAGCCGCTGCAAAACGGATCTCGTCTTCAGATCGGCAATATAAAGCGAGTTGTTCTCTTTAGTGACGACATACAGCAGCCCGCGTTTGTCGTCGATCTCGAGGCCAGAAGGAGAGATCCTTGCCGGCCACGGCTTACCCAGCACGATGCTATCGATGAGGACCAGCCCGGGATGACCGGGACCAGGCCTTCCATTGACCGCATATTCCAGTATCCGGTTGTCATTGCCGCCGGAAGCATACAGCGATCTTTCGTCGGCGCTGAATTTAAGCCCGAGCCAGGACTTGGGGATAATAACGCTGTCGAGAACACGTTCGTCCGCGACGTCTATCAACTGGATCGTCTGCGTACTCTGGCCGTTGTTGGTGACCGCCGCATAACGTCCCGAAGAGGACACGGCAATATTCAACGGCAGGTCGCCCAATTCCAGGCCATGCCCGGCGGGCGTAAGGGTCCAGCCGTTTGGCAATAGTACTTTCCTTTTTAGCAGGTCTTCTTTTGTCTGCGCTAACGCGGGCAGATACAGGCCCATAATAAGCAGGCCGATGAGTAGGTTTTTCATGCCGATAAAATTATTCGCTTCCGGTTTCTCCCCGTTCAGGGCCCGGAAAACTTAACGTTTAGATAAAGAGTCTCGCCGCTTTTTCCGCTGCTTCCGGCTTACCCACGTCGATGAGCTTCGAATAGCTATGGTCATAACCGCGGATGACCTGCGCGGCGGCCAGGTCCAGATAGAGATCCACCATCGAGAATTTCCCCTGGAAACGGATCAGATCGAAGATGGCCGGGTCGATGACATGGATGCCGCTAAATGCCTTCGCCGCCAGGCCGGCCGCGGGCCGCGCCATCCGTTCCTGTCCCGTCTGAACATTTCGCCAGCCGCATAATCTATCCTGATCATCGAATAAAAAATACCGTGAAGTAGTGCGGTTCGTGACCGCCAGCGTCGCCAATGGCCGGTGTTCAAAATGGGAGCCGATCATGGCGCCAAGATCCATATCCGTCAGGATGTCCACATTGATCAGCACAAAAGGGGCTGATCCCAGCCATGGCTGCGCTTTGTCAAGCCCTCCGCCGGTCTCGAGCACGGCCGCCGTTTCATCGCTGATCATGATCCTGCTTCCCCAGCCCTTATTGGCTTCCAGCGCGTCGATGATCTGATCGGCAAAATGATGTACGTTGACGACGACCTCCCGGATCCCATAGCGTTGCAGGTATTCGATATTGCGTTGTAACAGGCTTTTGCCATTGATCACCGCAAGAGCCTTTGGATGTCTATCCGTCCACGGTTTGAACCGGGTTCCAAGGCCCGCGGCCAGGATCATGGCCCGGGAAATATTAGGGCTCATAAAACGATATTCTGCAAAATAGGACTCTTTTGCGGATAGTCCGTATTAAAATGCAAGCCGCGGCTTTCTCTCCGGAACTGCGCTTCTTTGACGATCAGGTAGCCAACGGTGATGAGGTTACGCACTTCGCACAGCTGTGGCGAAACGGCCGTGGTCTCATAGAGCGATTCGATCTCCTCGTGGAGAAGGTCCAGTCGCTTCATAGCTCGTTGTAACCGCGTATGCGTACGGACGATACCGACATAATCGCTCATGAGCAGTTGCAGCTCTTTGAGACTTTGGGTGATCAGGATCATCTCCTGCGGCTCCGTGGTGCCTTCGGCGTTCCAGTCGGGGATATTCACCTGTAGCGGGATGTGCTCCACATTGGCAACACTGTCCAGGTAGCAGCGATGGGCGAAGACGAGGGCTTCCAGCAGGCTGTTGCTTGCCAGCCGGTTGGCCCCATGCAGTCCCGTAGACGAACATTCCCCGCAGGCATACAGATGGGTTATCGAGGTACGGCCCCACTCGTCTACTTTTATGCCGCCGCAGCTATAGTGAGCGGCAGGCGCCACAGGGATCATGGTCTCGGCGGGGTCGATGCCGATAGAGCGGCATTTCTCGTAGATATTAGGAAAATGTTCAATGAACTTGGTTTTGTCCATGTGCCGGCAGTCGAGATAGACGTGTTCGGTACCGGCCCTTTTCATCTCACTATCGAGCGCCCGGGCGACGATATCGCGTGGCGCCAGGTCTTTACGTTCGTCATACCGCGGCATAAACGCTTCGCCTTTGTTATTGCGCAGGATGCCCCCGTCGCCGCGCACCGCTTCGGTGATCAGGAAGCTGGGGCTCACGCCCGGTTCGTATAAGGCGGTGGGATGGAATTGGATGAACTCC
>DASZOW010000072.1:0-7327 GCA_035550615.1 Puia sp. | reverse complement strand
CGCCCTTGGTGGTGACCTTGACATAGTTATAACCCGCTTCGTTATGATAGCAGGCCAGTGCGCTGGCTGTGACGCCGGTGCCGCAGGAAAGCGTCTCGTCTTCTACGCCGCGTTCGTAGGTGCGGACGATGATCTCGTCGGGGCGTTTTTGCTCGACGAAGTCGACGTTGATGCCTTGTTTGGCGAAGTCGCTGCTGTAGCGGATCTCCATGCCTTTATGATATACGTCGAGCTCCATGACGTCGGTGACCATTTGGATATAATGGGGCGAGCCGGTATCCAGGATGAAGTCGCCTTTGAATTCGTCGATCTCCGAGACGTCCTTCATCTTCAGGCTCACGATGCCGTCGGTGTCGATCTCGGCGAGATGCGGGCCGTCTACCGCGATAAAGCTGTATTCGCTTTTGACGATGCCCATATCGTAGGCGAATTTCACGAGACAGCGGCCGCCATTGCCGCACATCGAGCTCTCCCGGCCGTCGGCGTTATAATATTTCATTTCAAAGTCGTAGCCCGAGTGTGGGTTGAGCAGCATGAGGCCGTCGGCGCCGATGCCAAAGCGGCGGTCACAGAGGGAGCGGATGCGATCGGTGGTCAGCGCGGTATAGCTCCAGTTCCGGTTGTCAAGGATGATAAAGTCGTTGCCGGTGCCCTGGTATTTGAAGAAGTTCATCTGGTTCATACGTTCGGTTCGGGCCTTTTCGCTTGGACTCCGCTTTTTTTTGCTGAGACCATGGCCGTTTCGGTCGCAAAAGTAACTTATTCGGCTGAACCCGCCTAACGTCCGGGGCTTACGCCGGGATCGTCCAGGAGGGCCTGTGTTCAGATGGATGCGACGATGTCGAGGGTCTTGCGGATGAGCTGGTCTACGGCTGCCTGGCCATCAGCGGAGAACGTTTTGCTGACGCGGTTGGCGACGATGGCGCTGAGACTGAGACAGGCGTGACCGAGCAGTTTGCCGAGACCGTAGATACCGGCCGTCTCCATTTCGAAGTTCGTGATGCGATGGGGCCCATAGGAGAAACCGGTAAGCTTGTCGATGAGTTCCGGCTGGGTGAGGCCAAGACGCAGGACACGGCCTTGTGGGCCATAAAATCCGGGACAGGTGACGGTGATGCCGTGGTGGAAGCCGGTGGCGAAGTGCCGCAGCAGGGTGGCGCTGGCGCTGCTGATATAGGGCTGTGCCAGGCGATGGTGCAGCTGGGTCTGGGTGGCAAAGCTGTGGAGGAGCTCATTTTCCTCCTCGTTGGCGTCGTGGCGGTAGAAATTCAGGAGGTTGTCGATGCCGAGGCCGTGCGTCGAGGCGACAAAGCTATCGACAGGGATGTCCTGCTGCAGGGCGCCGCTGGTGCCGACCCGGATGATGGTGAGGGGGGTGAGGGACTTTTTGACGGTGCGGGTGGCGAAGTCGATATTGGCGAGGGCGTCGAGCTCGTTGAGGACGATGTCGATGTTGTCGGTGCCGATGCCGGTGGAGACCACGGTGAGCCGTTTTTTGCCGATGCGGCCGGTATGGGATACAAATTCCCGATGGTGGGAGCGGTGTTCGATGGCGTCGAAGTGTTTGCTGACGCGGTCGACGCGGTCGGGGTCGCCTACCGTGATGACGGTGGGGGCCAGTTCTTCGGGCCGGAGGTCGAGGTGATAGATGGCGCCGCGGGAATTTATAATAAGTTCGCTTTCAGGGATTGGCTGCATAAATATTTTTAACTTGTGCGAAATTATCTTAATTTTGCAGCCACCCAAAAAATTTGGGTTTTTGTTGGTCTCGTGGCCGAGTGGCTAGGCAGAGCTCTGCAAAAGCTTCTACAGCAGTTCGAATCTGCTCGAGACCTCCCAGGCAGGCAAGATGGGAAAAGCACCATTTTGTCTGCTTTTTTGTTTTTGGGAAGTTCGGGATGAAAAGTCGCCATGGGCATGATTTTTTAGGGGGCATTCCTTATTGGGCATCGATCGGAAAGGGAAATTCCATACCCAAAATGGTTTAAAAACAAGCCATGAAGGCAAAAACAACAATTCTCAGTTATGGTCTTATAGCTTTGACTTTTTTACTTTTTGACCAGGTTGCCCATTGCCAATCGCCCGACTCGACGGCTTCGGGGAGGCCCAGGCGTTACCATGTCAACTATTTCATCGGCAGCGTTATTATAGGCGCTGGTTTGGGCACAGACGCTTTTGCCATTAGCCGGATCAAGGACAAGCCCAACCTGACGAACGCCGAAATACAAGCCTTAAACCCGGAGTCCGTCAATTCCTTCGACAGGTGGGCGTTACACCAGAACCCGAGTGGTTACCGCAATTACAGCAGGATATCGGATATCATCGAGCCGCCGCTTTTTATCCTTTTGCCGGCCATGCTTGGTCTGGATAAAAAAATCCCCAAAAAGGAGTGGCTGGACATTCTGTTCATGTATATCGAGGGGCATACCATCACATTTACCTTTTACAATTATAGCTGGCTGGGCCCGACGGAGCAAAACAGGTTGCGGCCCCTTACGTATTATTCCCAGCTTCCCCTTGCGGATCGCATGAACGGAGGGAACCGTAACTCATTCTATAGCGGGCATACTGCGTCCGTGGCGTTCACTTCCTTTTTCATTGCCAAAGTATATTGTGACTATCATCCAGAGCTGGGCTTCGGGAAATATCTCTTGTATACGGCTGCAGTTATCCCACCGGCGGTCATGGGCTATTTCCGGGTGAGGTCGCTGGCGCATTTTCCGTCCGACGCCCTGGTAGGTCTTGGATTGGGAGCGATGGTCGGCATTCTTGTTCCTACCATTCACAAGGCACATAATAAAGGCGTTAGTTTGAACTTGTTTTCCACTCCCGAGTCTACGGGACTGAGCGTATGTTGGACATTGCCTACTCACAAATATGTATTACATTCGGAGCCATGAAACACAGCTTGATGTTCAAAGTGCTCCTGGCGATCCTCCTATTTGTATCCGGTGGCCACGACTTATGCGCCCAGACAACCTATCTGGATTCTTTGCAGGCCTGGCGGAAGAATTATATCGAAACGCATGAGTTGCTAAAGACTCCCGAAGAGCGCAGTTTCCTGCGGTTCTATCCGCTCGACGCCGGATATAGAGTGGTATGTCAATTTAAACGGCTGCCGAACAGCCCGTGGATAGCAATTCCCACTTCCGGGGCAAAGCCTCAAATGGCTAGAAAATTCGGGCTGCTAAGCTTTAAACTGCACGATACATTGCTCCATTTGGTCGTTTTTCAAATGCAGGCGCTCCTGGCGAATGAGGCGACCAGGGACTATTTGTTCGTTGGATTCACCGATGCTACCAGCGCCGTGGAAACCTATGGAGCGGGCCGCTATATCGACTGCGCGATCGGAGACATTCACGGGAATACAATGGTGCTTGATTTTAACAAGGCATATAACCCATACTGCGCCTATACGACCGGTTACGATTGTCCGATCCCGCCGCGCGAAAATGACCTGCCGATAGCGATCCTGGCGGGGGAAAAGAACTACGGGAAGAAGGTTCACTAATTATGGTACTTCGGGGCCGAATATTACCTTTGCGGCAGCTATGGCAAATAACAAGAAATACGAAGAACTCGTCAGAAACCATCCGGGCTCCCTGGTAGAGCAAATCGTGAAAGAAGTGGTGAGCAAAAAGGCCGTCGAGGTTCACTTTGAAGAAGACGATGACCAGCAGTGGGCAATCATTAAAGTCTATAAGGATGAGGAGGACCAGGAGATGGCGATCCGCCTGCAGCCCGGTGATAAATGGGTGCTGCAGTTCGGCTATTACGACGCCAAAGATGATTTCATTGAGCTGCTCCAGCCGCTTGCCCAGCAGGAAATAGACCTGATCCCGCTGGCGCTGCAAAAGGTCATGCGCAAGGTTTTGGCCAGTGAAGAAGGGCTGCGGGTGCCGGGGAATATATTGTCGAAATAGCAACGGTGAAGGATGGGGCATATTCAAAAGAAGCACTTCGAGGTACTTGACGGTCTCCGTGGGATTGCATGGTGCTTTATGACTCGCCGGTATGCCGGGCGATGTTTAGGGAGAAATGGCGAGATTCCGCACCAAAATGATCCGTAAATTGGGCCCTCAAATATTCCATATATGCATCGGTTGAAATTGATCTTTATGTTTACGGCCGGCTGTGTTTTACTATCGACGGCCGGGTTTGCTCAGAAGCCTTCTATTTTTCATGAGACGCCGCAGCATAAGGCGGAGCGGCTTGAGTGGTGGACGGATGCCCGGTTCGGGATGTTCATCCATTGGGGCTTGTATTCGCTTGCCGCACGACACGAATGGGTAAAGCACAATGAGCATCTTTCTAACGAGGAGTATCAGAAATATTTCGACAATTTCGATCCGGATCATTTCGAGCCGAAGAAATGGGCGGCCGAAGCCAAGGCCGCGGGGATGAAGTATGCGGTGCTGACGACGAAACACCATGAGGGATTTTGTTTGTTCGACAGTAAGTACACGAACTATAAGGCCCCGAATACCAAGGCGCACCGGGATCTTGTCCGGGAGTTTGTGGACGCGTTCAGGGCCGCAGGCATCAAGGTAGGTTTTTATTACTCGCTGTTGGACTGGCATCATCCGGACTATACCATGGACGATGCGCATCCGCTCGTGCAGGTCGATACGAGCAAGGCCAACTATGACCGGCTCGACAAGGGACGGGATATGGCGAAATACCGGCAATATCTCAAGGACCAGATCACCGAGCTGCTGACAAACTATGGGAAGATCGACATCTTGTGGATGGACTGGACCTGGCGGAAGAGTGACAAAAAGGGTAAACATGCAGAAGACTGGGATGCCCTCGGATTGATCAAGCTTGTCCGGAAATTACAACCCGGGATCATCGTGAACAACCGGCTGGGGCTGGATGACTATAGTGACGGCGGAGATTTTCAGACGCCGGAGCAGGTTTCCACGAAGGCGCTCGCGAAATATAAGGGCAGCACGTGGGAGACCTGTCAGACGTTTTCCGGATCGTGGGGATATTACCGGGATGAAACGACGTGGAAGACGCACCGCCAGCTGCTGGACCTGCTGATCACGTCGGTGGCCAATGGCGGGAACCTGATCCTGAATGTCGGGCCCACGGCGCGCGGGGAATTCGATTACCGGGCTACGGCGCAACTGGATAGTATGGCCTATTGGATGCATGCCAACAGCAAGGCGATCTATAATTGCACGTTTGCGCCGGCGTCGTTTTCTGCGCCGGAGGGAACGAAGCTGACTTATAATCCTGCGACAAAGCGGTTATACCTGCATTTGTTCGAGTATACCGCCGGGGGGACACTGCGGCTGCCTGGCTATGCGGGCAAGATAAGATATGCGCAGCTGCTCAATGATGATTCGGAGCTGCTTTATTCCGAGGATGGCAATGATCTTATTTTGAAGATGCCGAAGGTGCGGCCGCCATACGAGATACCGGTGGTGGAGCTAATGCTTCAGTAGGGCGGGCTACTGCCAGCCTCCGCCGAGGGCTTTGTACAGGCCGACGATGGCCTGCAACTGCTGCAGGCGATCATTGACGCTGTCGAGCTGGGCGGCCAACAGGGATTGTTCGGAAGTGAGCACGTCGGTATAGTTTGTTGCCGAGCTGTAGTTGAGCAACGCCTTGGTGAAGTCGACGGCTTGTTCCAGCAGTTTGATCTGGTCCTGGCGGCCCTGCTGTTTTTCCAGCGCCATTCGATAGCTGAAAAAGTTGTTGGACACTTCTGCGCCGGCGGTGAGGAGTGTTTTTTCGTAGTTGTAGAACGCCTCGCGCTGCTGGGCCCAGGCGACGTGCAGGCGGGTTTTGTTCTGGCGCTGGTTGAAGATCGGCTGGGTCAGGCCGCCGATGATATTGTAAAAGATCGAGTGGTCGAAGAAATCTTTTATGGTCAGATTGGAAGCGCCGCCCTGGGCGGTGATGGTGAGCTGCGGATAGAAATAGGTCTTTGCGACGTTCACATTCTCGAAGGCTGCGCGGAAGGCGAGTTCCGACTCCTGCACGTCGGGCCGGTTTCGCATCAGCAGAGACGGAATGCCGGTGGTCAGGCTATCGTAGGGCACCTGTTCGGCGAGCGTGGTGCGTTTGATCGCGCCCGGCACCCGGCCCAGGAGGAGGCTCAGCGCATTCTCGGTTTGCCGGATGTTCAGTTTTATATCGGGCACCAACAGCTCGGCCGATTTGCGGTTGGCGTCGCTCTGAACCACGGCGGCGCCGGTAGCCAGTCCGCTTGCCATGAGGGCCTTCATGGTCGAGACGTCATCCCGCCGATTGATCACGGTTTGCTGCGTTATCCGCAGCTGTTCATCATAGGAAAGCAGCTGGTAATAATCATTGGCGATTTCGGCGATCAGCTGCGTTTGGATCACGCGGCGCGCGGCATCGCTTTCGAGGAAAGAGGCGAGATAGCTTCTTTTCGAGCTTCTGAGCTTCCCCCAGATGTCGGCTTCCCAACTGGTGCTGAGGCTGGCCGAATAGGTCGTTGTCGCCAATGGGAACGAGCCGATATATGCCGGCGGGATGTTCAGCGCGGCGGCCGACTGTTTTACCGGGTTTGCGCTGAGATTGGCGCTCAGGGTGGGAAGGAGCGCCGCTTTGCTTTGCAGAAGGTTTTCTCTCGCCTCGGTGATCCGCTCCATGGCGATCTTGAGGTCGAGGTTTTGTTGCAGGCCTTCCCCGATGAGGTCCTGGAGGACGGTGTCGGCAAACAATGATTTATAGGGGAGGGTGGCGATCGAAGTGGAATCGGCGGCGGGGGTGGAGCGATACAGTTGTCCCTGTATGGGCATACCCGGATGCTGGTATTTCTGGGTCACACAGGAGGGAAAAGCGGACATCGCCACGATGGCCAGTAGGACGATGGTGGTTATGCCGGGCGTGGGTTTCGGTTTCCGGCTGATGCGTTCCTGGAGCGTCTGGAACATGATGAACAGGACCGGGATGATGAATACACCGAATACGGTTCCGATCAGCATGCCGCCGACGGCACCGGTTCCGATGGAGCGGTTGCCCGCCGCGCCGGCGCCGCTCGATACCATGAGCGGCATGATACCGAAAATAAATGCAAAGGAGGTCATCAGGATCGGGCGCAGCCGCGCAACGGCGCCGTCGATGGCCGCCTGGAGGATCTTTTCGCCTGCCCTTCTTCTTGCCAGCGCGAACTCCACGATCAGGATCGCATTTTTGGCGAGCAGGCCGATGAGCATGATCAGCGTGATCTGCAAATAAATATTATTCTGGACGCCGAAGATATTGGCGAAGATAAAGGCGCCCGAGAGGCCAATGGACAAAGACAGGATCACTGCGAAGGGCAGGATGTAGCTTTCGTATTGGGCGC
>DASZOW010000071.1:0-12391 GCA_035550615.1 Puia sp. | reverse complement strand
ACCGACGATTCGAGATAGGAGTCCGATTTGTCGAGGATCTGATGCCACATGCCCGAGCTGTCCTGATAGCGGGCGAATCCCTGGATCTGGCGCAGGAGCATCTTACGCAGCTCTTCGCGTTTCGGATGGCCGGCGGGTAAGACGTCGAGGAGGGCGGTCTGGGCGAGGGCGACCCAGCCGTTGCAGCGGCCCCAGTGGGCGACGCCGTTCATGTTCTCATCGTTGTAGTATGCGTGGAAATAGAGGCCCGTGGCGCTGTCGTAGATGTAATGATTGAAGGCTTCCACCTGCCGGATGGCGAAGTCGAGATAAGCGGCGTCACCTGTAGTCTTGCCCATGCGGGCGAGGAAGGGAACGCTCATGTAGAGATCGTCTGCCCAGAGCGTCATCTTGCGGGGATTGTTGCGGGCGAGGGTGCCGTCGGGAAACCTGACCTGTTTATGGCGGATATAGTCGCCTACCCGTTGCAGATAGTCCATGTAGACCGGTTTTTTGTCGGTGGCATATACATCCAGCAGGCCGGCGGCCATGGAACCGCAATCATCGAGCGAGCCGATGTGCAAGACGGGACGCCATTCCACGGAGGTAGCGCCGGCGTCGTATTGTTTTTTGAAATAGTCCAGGTTGTCGAAGATGAATTCATAGTTCTTGCGCGCGTAGTCGGAGTATTTCGCGTCGTGAAGGACGGCGGCCGTCTGCATCATGCCTACGGCGAGGACGCCATTGACATATTGCCATTTGTTGAATTTACTTTGAGCTTTGATGTCGGGGGATGGGGCGAGGCCTTTGGTAGCGGTATAGGTCTCGTTGGTTTTCGTATTGACGAAGCGGTAAGTCGTGGTCGAGAGGATGTTGTCGGCGACGCGGCGGACCAGTTCCCCGGGGTTGGGGGTTACCGGCTGCTGGGGAAGTAAGAGGTCGGCGACCGGGTTTCCGCCGTTCGGATGGATGAGCTTTGCGTCGGTGAGATATTGCTGGTCGGCATAGACCGAATAGGCTTGCAGCAGGAGGGGATAGAGCTCATCCTTGTTGTAGGCGGAGATCTCCTGGTATTCCCATTTTTTCTGACCGAGGGCATAGGGCAGGAGCCAGTCGAAGGCTGTGCGGATGCCGGCGTTCTGCTGATCCTTGTATTGCCAGAGGTCGACACCGGCGTGCCGGGCGATGGAGGCGAGGGTGAAGAAGGCTTCGAGGTTATAGGTGCTGTAGTGCAGGCTGTTGGTACGCGCCAACTCTTCCGGCATTCTGCCATCGGCCTGGACCTGGTGGTTCATTTTGACTTTGCCTTCTTCGGCCAGTTTTTTGGCGGTGGCGGTGTCGCCGGTGAACAGCGCGAAATCGGTGGCTTGCGCCAGGTACCAGGTTCCGTGGTTATTGGTCGCATGGTGTTCGTCCTGGCCGTGTTTGCTGTCGAGCATCCAGTGGAGGAATTGAGCATACCAGGAACGGAGGGACTGCATGTCTTCGGCGGTCCAGGCGGGAGCGCCCTGGAGGAGGATGGCGGCGTCGGCGATATGGATCAGGGGGATGCTTTCGATGATGCCGATACCGCGGCCGGTGTTGATGCCGGGGATGCCCTGGCTGTATTCCAGATTGGGGTTCATGCGGCTGTCTTTGTCGAAGAACCAGTGATGGAGAAGACCGGCGGCTTTTTCCGCGTATTTGTTATCCCCGGTAAGTTTCCACGCCAGGGCGAGGGTCTGAGCGCGGCTACCCAGTTCGCCCAGGTTGCGATGGTCGGTGATCTTATATGTTTCCGGGTTGCGTTGCCCGTCGCGGCGGAGATAGGGCAGGCCGTTGGGTTTGGAGCTGTCGTACCAGAAATAAGGGGCCTGGCTCATGTAATCGTGTTTGTCGCCGCTGGGTGGCGTCATCTGTTTGTCCATGACCGAAAGAGCCGGGAGATCGAGCAGGTGGTCGGCCTGTTGGCGAAGGCGGGTCATGAGCCGGGCGGCGGTGGTGTCGCCGGTTTGTAATTTCAGTTTCCAGCTGTCCAGCTGCGGTTCATCCCAGAGCAGGGTAGTGGCGTTTGTTTTGAGCCGCCAGGCCGACACCGCCTTGCCGTTGAATTCCGGGATATACAGGATATGGTTGGCCTGGTCATAATGGATGTCGGCGGTATTCTTCGAGGCCAGATGAGTATCGAGCAACAGTTCTTTGCGGCCGTCGGCGTGGACGTAGTAGACGTAGCCGACCCATTCGCTGACGACGAGATCGCCGTTGCCTGCGAGTTCTATGCCGTCGCCGCCATTTGGGAGGTCGGTGATCTTCTTCAGATCTTTTGACGCGTCGGCGAAGAGGACGGCTTTCCGGGCACATATATAGAGCCCTGTTTTCGTGGTTTTGAGCCCGTTGGCGCCGGGCAGGTCGTCCATATAGAGGGTAGGAACATCCTTTTGGATGCGATAGACCTTGCCGGCTTTCGAATCGGATACATAAACGATGCCGGCGTCGTCGACGGTGATATCGTTCAGTCCGGTGGCGCCGGCGATAGCGATCTTCTTCATGATCCTGCCTTTGGCGATATCGATGACGGCGACATAGCTGATATCGGCCACATAGAGCCGGTTACCATAGCGGCCCAGGCCTTTGGGGGCATTCAGTCCATGGATCCAGTAGTCATAGTGTTTCCCATCGAGGCCGAGCTTGCCTACGCCGCCTTTGCCGTCTGCGTCCCAACCGCCGCCATCGATGAGTGAGACAAACAGGAAAGAGTGGCTGGCGTCAGGCAAGACGGATTCGGGAACGGCGATGATGGAGTCGGTTTCCCAGAGTTTTTCGAGCGTGTGTGTCTGTGCCCGGAGCAAAAAGGGTGTCAACAAAAAGATAAGTGTCCAATGTATGTTTTTCATGCGTGTATTTTTTGCAGGAGTGGGGGGGCTGCACTGCCCGCGAATTCTTTCTGATAGCCAAGCGGGCTTTTCCCGGTGATCAATTTAAAATATTTATAGAAACCGGTGAAATTATTAAATCCACTCTCGAAACAAATCTGTTTGATGCTGAGATTGTTTTCGATCAGCAGTTTGCAGGCATGCCCGACGCGGAGCTCGAGGAGGAAGCGGGAATAGGTCTTGCGGGTGCGGGATTTAAAAAAGCGGCAGAAGGAGTTAGGGCTGATGTTAGCAACGGCGGCGATCTCCTGCAGCTGGATGACGCGGCGGAAATGGCGAAGGCTGTAGTCGTAGATGACATTGACGCGTTCGTGGCCGGCGCCCGCGAGGCTATGACGAAAGCCTATGGATGCCAGGGGCAGCAGTTCGTCGGATTCCGCCAGCACGTGCATGGCTTCCATGAGCAGGATCATGCGCGGCATGCCTTCCGAATCCAGCAGGCGTTCCAGTAATTGGGCGATCTTCCGTTTGGCTTCGCCTTCTACCTGCAGGCCCCTTTTGGCTTTATCGAGGAGGGCTTTGAGCCGGATATTTTCCGGCAGATCGATGAAGGCGCCGCCCCAGCAGTTCTCCGAGAAGTGGGCCACGTTCACGTCGATGGGGTTGTTGTAGCTGTGGTCTTCGTCGAACCGCCAGTAGTGGGGGAGATTGGCGCCCACCAGTACCACGTCGCCGGAATTGAACCGTTTGATATTGTCGCCCACGAACTGGGTGCCCTGTCCCTCTTTAAAATGAATCAACTCGACTTCGGCGTGGAAATGCCATTTGTTGTTGATATACGGTACGAGATCGCGTCGCACGCTGAAAGAATGCCCGGGCTGACTGGAAACTTTAAGCAATTGAGGTCTCATCGCAGGTGTTTTTAGTTTTAGGATCCCTTGTTCGGGGATAGGTCAAGTTGGAGAAAAGTTTCAGGAAAATGGGATATAGCCACTTACTTTATTTACGGAAACGGTTGCGTGACGAGAGAGGAAAAAATACTACAACGTTTTCGTAAAAAAAGTCGCATCGGGCGCTGGGAATCAGTAATTTTCAATTCGAAGCCGTTTGTAGCGGCGGCCATTCAAAACATACACTGCTTGTCAATATGAACTCGGTTAACTTAAAACAATTAGCCCAGGAGCTCAACTTGTCTGTCTCTACTGTGAGTCGCGCTTTGCGAGATAGCTGGGAGATCAGCACTCCCACCAAGCAGCGCGTCTTCGACCTCGCAAAGAAGATGAATTTCCAGCCCAATCCTTACGCCAGCAGTCTGCGTAAACATCGTAGCCGGACGATAGCGGTGGTGATCCCGGAGGTCGCCAATAATTTTTTTGCTCTTGCCATCAAAGGCATCGAGACCGTGGCGCGGGGAAAAGGTTATCATGTACTGATCTATCTGACCAATGAAGAAGTAGCGGAAGAAGTAGCCATCGCCACGAGCTTACAGAGCGGCCGGGTGGATGGGGTGATCATGAGCCTTTGCGGGTCGACGCAGGATACACGTCATCTGCTCGAGTTGCAGCAGCGCAATATCCCGATGGTATTCTTCGATCGCGTATGCGAGGGTATCACGGCGCCGAAGGTCATGACCAATGATTATGAGAGCGGTTTTGTCGCCACCGAGCATCTGCTGAAATCCGGCTGTAAGCGAGTGGCGCATTTGACGATCGCGATGAGCCTGAGCATCTCTTCCAAACGGCAGCAGGGATATATCGATGCCTTGCGGCGCTATGACCTACAGACCGACCGGGATCTGATCGTCCATTGCGGCAATGATGATGCCGCCAACTACAGGATGATAAATGAGCTGTTGTCTGCGGAAGACCGGCCGGACGGCGTCTTTGCTTCGGTGGAGAAGCTGGCGGTGCAGGTTTATCATGTCTGTCGTGAGCTGGGCTTGCGTATTCCGGAGGACGTCAAGGTCATCAGTTTTTCCAATCTTGTGACGGCTTCGTTGTTGAATCCCAGTCTGACGACGATTGCGCAGCCGGCTTATGATATGGGTAAGGAGGCGGCTACGCTGCTATTCCGGCGGCTCGAGAAAAAATATATTGTAGTGCCGGACGACCGGGTGATGTTGCCGGCGCGGCTCGAGGTCAGAGATTCTACGGCGTTCATTTCGGCGGTTCCTTGCCATTGAGTTCGGAGGCCAGCAGCGGCCAGTCCTTGTTGGGATGATGCGCCTGCGTCATGATCATTTTTATGTGCTGTACGATGTCCGGATGTTGTGCCGCGATGTTATTCTTTTCTCCCGGATCTTTTTCCAGATCGTATAATTCGACCGGCGGATCGGCGATGGTGTTGACATTTAGCCGGACCCCTTTCCATTTACCCCAGCGGACGGCCTGGCGGCCGCCGGATTCATGGAATTCCCAATAGAAATAGTCGTGTTGTTTTGCTTTTTCCGGGTGGCCTTCCAGCACCGGCAGGATCGAGTATCCGTCGATATTTTTCGTGATGGGGATGCCGGCGACCTGTTCAAAGGTGGGGAAGAGGTCCCAGAAGGCAAAGGGGCGGTCTGTGGCGGCGCCGGGGCGGATATGACCTGGCCAGACAGCAGCAAAGGGTTCACGGATGCCACCTTCGTAGAGATCCCGTTTGATGCCGCGGAGGCCGCCGCTGCTTTGGAAGTAGGCAGGGTCGTTGCCCCCTTCGTGATGGGGGCCGTTGTCACTGCTGAAGAGGATGAGCGTATTGCCGGCGAGGCCGAGGGCTTGCACTTGCGCCCGGATCTCCCCGACGTAGCGGTCGAGGCGTGTCACCATGGCGGCATAGGCGGCACGGAGCGTGTCGTGGAATTGCGCGACATAACTGGCGTATACACTGTCATGGGGGACCTGGAGCCGGGCGTGGGGCAGCGTATAGGCGCAGAAAAGAAAGAAGGGGTGGTCCTTATTGTCTTTTAGAAATTTCAGGGCGTGGTTATGTATGAGGTCGGCGGAGTAGACGGTGCCCGGGAGCCCGATCTTTTTAGTGTTGGACCAGAGGTGGTCGGGATAATAGTTATGCGCCAGGGTCTGGCAGTTGTAGCCGAAGAAGTCCGTGAATCCCTGTTTATCGGGGGTGCCTGTGGAGCCGGGATACCCGAGGCCCCATTTGCCAAAGGCGCCGGTGGTATAGCCATGTTTTTGGAGGACGGTGGCGATGGTGAGGGCGGAGTCCGGCAGCGGATATTGTCCTTCCGGTTTGAAGCCGCGGTTGCCCCGGATGGGGGTGCGGCCGGTATGGAGGCCGGTGACGAAACTGGCGCGCGATGGGGCGCATACGGCGGTGCCGGCATAACAGTAGGAGAAGCGCATGCCGTCGGCTGCCATGCGGTCGATATTGGGGGTGTGGATCTTCAGCTGGCCCTGGTAGCCGACGTCGCCGTAGCCGAGGTCATCGGCGAGAATAAAAATGATGTTCGGATGGCGCTGGGCGTTTGTGGCGACCGAGCATAGCAGTAGGGTGCAGCATACAAGGATAGATCTCATGATTATGGAAAGGTAAAAAAAGTTTGCAATTCCGGCGCCTGTGAATTATATTTGATATCATTTTGATATTAAATCAAATTTTATGGATACACAACTCAATGAGAAGATCATCAAGCCGGCGGACGGCTATGGGATGCTTTTTTTTACCCTGCTTTTATGGGGTGGGGGGATCACTATGCTGGCCAATGAGGTCATGGGGCCTTTGGGGGCGTTGTTTTTGGTGGCGGGGTTGGTCATGGCCAAGGGGTTGATGGTGATCCCGCCGAATACGGCCAAGGTATTGTTGTTATTCGGAAAGTACGAGGGGTCGGTGGTCGTGACGGGGATGCACTGGGTGAATCCGTTCTATGGCCGGGAGACCGTGTCGATGCGGGCGAGGAATTTCGAGAGCGAGCAGCTGAAGGTGAATGACAAGATGGGCAATCCCGTTGTGATCAGTGTGATCCTGGTGTGGAAGGTGAAGGATACGTACCGGGCCTCCTTTGAGGTGGATGCGTATGAGAAGTTCGTCAAGATCCAGACCGATTCAGCGGTCCGGAAGCTGGCGGCCTCTTATCCTTATGATCATTTCGAGGACGAGCGGGCGGGGGTGACGCTGAGTACAGATTTCGACGAGATCAACAGCACCCTTGAGCGTGAAACGGCCGAGCGGTTGACGATTGCCGGTATCGAGGTCGTCGAGGCCAGGATCACCCATTTGTCGTATGCTCCCGAGATTGCCAGCGTTATGCTTCGGCGGCAGCAGGCGTCGGCGGTGGTGGCGGCCCGCAACAAGATCGTGGAGGGGGCGGTAGGCATGGTGGAGAGCGCGCTTCATTTGTTGTCGGCCAAACAGATCATCGAGTTGGATGAAGAGAAGAAGGCGGCGATGGTCAGCAATCTCATGGTAGTTTTATGCAGCGACCGGGACACGCAGCCGGTGGTGAATACGGGTACATTAAATCATTGATGATGGGGGATAAGAAGCCTTTTGCGTTACGGATCGATGCGGGGACGATGAAGGCGCTCGAGAAGTGGGCGGCCGATGAGTTTCGCAGTGTCAACGGGCAGATCGAATGGATACTGCACAAGGCCTTGCGTGAGGCCGGAAGGATCAGAGACCGCACGCAGCGCGAGAATACCGGCGAGGACAAGGGGGCATAGACATTGCATGGGTAGCCATAAACAACATTCTATGCCTACCAAACAAACGATCGAAGCAGCCAAACGCGATAAAGCGCAGGGGAAATCAGCAAGTACACAGGCCGGTGAGTTTGTAAAAGCCGAGATGGATAGGATCCGGGAGGGGAAGACGGGCGCACGTAATACCAAACAGGCGATCGCCATCGGGCTTTCCGAAGCGCGCCGGGCGGGTGTGGGGTTGAAGCCGCCGGCCAGGGGTAAGACTTCAGAAAAGACCCGGAAAAATGCAGAACGGGAATTGGAAAAGGGGCAGCGTCATGAGCCTGTGAATCCGACGCGGAGCCGTGCGCGGGCGCAGGTACAGAAGAGAGAGGGAACCGAGGCCGCTTCGCCAAAGGCCCTGAGTAAGCAGGCGCATACGGCGGCGCAGCAGCGGTCGAGCAGTGATCGTAGCCGGGCCGCGAAACAGGCGGCACGTACCAAGGGGCCGGGGGAACGAAGTGCGGCGGCGAAGAAGGCGGCGCGGACGCGGGCGCAGCGGGGGCATTGACGCATATTCAGCGGCACATCGATGTGCGCGTAGGGGCATTGACGCTCGCGGGGCATTAAAAAACCCGGCGATTGCCGGGTCAATTCGTTGGGTCGGGGCGTCTTATTGTTTTGCGGGGCCGCCGCCATCGGCCGGTTTTTTGCAACAGGTTGGAAGGCGTTTGTAGGCGTCGGGTTCTGCCGTGACGTCATCGGCGTCATAACCGACGTTAGCGATCATGGCCTTGATATTCTCGATATTGGTGCGGTCGGTGAGATAGGTGACCGTAGTCATCTTCTTTTTATAGTCGACATTGATCTTGACGATGCCGGCCTCATGGCTCATATAATTCTCGATACGCGCTTTACATTTTTCACATTGGACGGTAGGGGTCTTGATGGTGGCGGTCAGTTTTGCCGGGGTTTGTGCGGAGACGGCGCTGCCGATGAGGACGAAAAAGGCGAGGAGAAGGAATTGTACTTTTTTCATACGTAATGGAAATTATTTTCGGTAAGATACGAAAATTTCGCTTATGACTGTCCTTAGAGACGAGCCGCCTTTGGCTCTGGCCAGCCGGCGGGGTCTTCCCGCCATTTCAACAGCACGTCCTGGTCCTGGGCGCCTACCAGGCCTTTTTCGATGGCGAGGGTGATCAGGGTGGGGTAGTCGGACAGCGAGATGTAGGGGACGCCGGCTTTTTCGAAGGCTTGTGATACCGTGTCGAACCCATAGTTAAAGATCGCTACGACGCCCAGGACCTCGAGTCCTTCCTGGCGCAGGATATCGACCACCTGGAGGCTGCTTTTACCGGTGGAGAGCAGGTCTTCGATGACCACGACCGGCTGGCCTTGTTGAAAATATCCTTCGATCTGCTGACCCAGGCCGTGTTCTTTGGGTTTGCTGCGGACATAGACATAGGGTAGTTTCAGCTGATCGGCCGCCATGGCGCCCCAGGCGATCCCTGCGGTGGCTACACCGGCCAGCAGCGCTGCTTCGGGGAATTGGGCGAAGATGACATTACACATTTCCGATTTGACGAAATCGCGGATATACGGGAATCCGAGGACCTTTCGGTTATCGCAATAGATCGGGCTTTTCCAGCCGGAGGACCAGGTAAACGGTTGTTTCGGACTTAAGCGGATGGCCTGGGCCTGAAGCAGCTTTTCGGCAACCGCCCGTTGGTTGGTAGTAGTGATCTTTTCTGCCATAATGCGAAAGTAGGTAAATTGCGGCTAACTCGTCCCGCCATGTATATCAAGATCTACTTCAATGACAAGCCCCTTTTTCTCTGTGACGCGATGACGCCGGAGATCACTGCATACTCGCACCACGACGATGCTGTGCTCATCGATGAGTTTTCGCATCCCTCGGTCAATTCGATGATCCATGAGATGCGGCAGCCCAAGGTGCATGCCGGGATCTTTGTGCATTCCGACCTGGAGGAGCTGCGAAGGGCCTTTTGGAAAAAATTTATGCTGGTGAAGGCCGGAGGCGGGCTGGTGCGGCATAAGGGCAGGTACCTGTTCATGATGCGGCGTGGTGTTTGGGATCTGCCGAAGGGGAAGCTCGATCCGGGGGAGACGATCGAACAATGCGCGGTGCGCGAGGTCGGCGAGGAGACAGGTTTGGAGGATGTGCGGATGGAGGGGCCGTTGCTGATCACGTATCATACATATGACGAGAGCGGTCATCATATTTTGAAAGAGACGCATTGGTTCCGGATGAGCGTGGCCGATGTTTCCGGGATAAAGCCGCAGCAGGAGGAGCAGATCACCGAATTGCGCTGGGTCGGCGCCGGTGAGTTCGGCCAGGTGTTGACTCATACTTTTCCCAGTATCCGGGATGTCATTGCAGCTTCCTGATGATCGCCACGGTAAGCCGGCTGATACAGACCAGTTTTTCCCTTTCGTCATGGATGCGGATATCCCATACATGGGTGGACTTGCCGAGATGGATGGGGCGGGCGATACCCGTGACGATGCCTTCCCGGACGCCGCGGACATGATTTGCATTGATCTCGAGTCCTACGCAGTCGTACCTGGAACGGTCTACGACAAAGGCGGAAGCCACGCTGCCCAGCGTTTCGGCCAACGCTACGGAGGCGCCGCCATGCAGGAGGCCATAGGGCTGCCGGGTGCGGTGATCCACCGGCATGGCGCCTTTGAGCCAGTCGTCGCCAATCTCGATGATCCGGATGCCGATGTGGCCGGCCATGGTGTTTTCGGCCAGTGGATTGAGCTGATCGGGCGTGATCGCGGGGTCATACCAGATAGGCATCAGCGAATTTTTATTTTTTTCATCGAGCGGTTGACTACATCCGGGAGAAATTGCGAGACCTCGCCGCCGTTCTTAAGCACGTCGCGGACGAGGGTAGAGGCGACGGAGGTATATTGAGGCAGACAGGTGAGAAAGACCGTTTCGATCTGGCCGTCGAGGCTGCGGTTCATATCGGCGATGGCTTTTTCGTATTCGAAATCGTTGACATAGCGGATACCCCTGAGGATGAAGTTGGCGCCGACCTGCTGACAGCAGCGGACCGTGAGTCCCTCGAAGGCTACGGCTTCGACTTTGGGGTTGTCCTTATAGATCTCGCGGATCCATTCCAGCCGTTGTTCTACGGTAAACATGGGCTCCTTGTTCACATTGCGGCCGATGCCGATAAAGAGCTTATCGAACAGCGGCAGGGAGCGATTGATGATGTCCTGGTGCCCGATGGTAATGGGGTCGAAGGTCCCGGGGAAGAGGCCGATCCGGTTCGTCGCAGATTTCATAAGCAAG
Source organism: Puia sp. (assembly GCA_035550615.1). Lineage (GTDB taxonomy): Bacteria > Bacteroidota > Bacteroidia > Chitinophagales > Chitinophagaceae > Puia. The sequence continues at coordinate 1,616 of DASZOW010000071.1, read as the reverse complement.
ACGGTATTTATGAGGTTGGTTTTATGGTTTGGTTGACCCGCCCGCGAGCAGGTACAGGACGGCCATGCGAACGGCGACGCCATTTTCCACCTGGTGGAGGATAATGGATTGTTTGCTATCGGCAGCGTCGCTGTCCAGCTCCACACCGCGGTTGATGGGGCCGGGGTGCATGATGACGATCTCCTTGCCCAGGCTGTCCAGCAGGCGTTTATTGACGCCATAGGCCAGACTGTATTCGCGCAGCGAGGAGAACAGCGGTTGGTTCTGCCGTTCCAGCTGGATACGCAGGACGTTCGCCACATCGCACCATTCCAGCGCCTTGCGAAGATCGTATTCTACCCGGACGTCGAAGGCTTCCCTGATATGCACGGGGATGAGGGTAGGGGGCCCGGCGAGTGTGATCTCTGCGCCCATTTTTTTCAGCAGCCAGATATTGCTCAGTGCGACGCGGGAATGCATGATGTCGCCGATGATGGCGATCTTTTTGCCTTCGAGGCCGCCGAGTTTTTCGCGGATGGAGAAGGCGTCGAGCAGGGCCTGGGTAGGGTGTTCGTTGATCCCGTCCCCCGCGTTGACGATGGCGGCGGGGATATGTTTGGCCAGGAAATGCGGGGCGCCGCTGGCGCTATGACGCATGACGACCATATCTACTTTCATGGACAGGATATTGTTTACCGTATCCAATAGCGTCTCGCCTTTGGCGGCGGAGGAGCCGGAGGCCGTGAAGTTGATGGTATCGGCAGAAAGACGTTTTTCCGCCAGTTCGAAGGAGATGCGGGTTCTCGTGGAATTTTCGTAAAACAGGTTGACGATAGTAACGTCTCTTAGGGTGGGGACCTTTTTGATAGGGCGTTGTAAGACTTCTTTGAATTGGGTAGCCGTGTCTAAAATAAGTTGGATATCGCCCGGCTGGAGATCTCTAATGCCTAGAAGATGTTTAGTGCTCAGTTGCATTAGAACGCGAAATTAAGGGATTTTTATCAAAGCAAGGCGACTTCATCCTTTCCATCCTTTTCGTTCCAATAGACCTTGACTTTTTGGGTGATAATGGAATCGATGGGGCGTCCTATGTAATCAGCCTGAATGGGAAGCTGGCGGCTGAAACGGCGGTCTATGAGGACGCAAAGCTCGACCTTGGCCGGCCGGCCAAAATCCAGCAGGGCATCGAGGGCGGCGCGGATGGTGCGGCCCGTCCAAAGGACGTCATCTATGAGTATGACATCTTTATTTTCGATGGAGAAGGGGATGTCGGTCCGGTTCAGTTCATGCAGACCGGTACGGATGTCGTCGCGATAGAAGGTGATGTCGAGTTTTCCATACTGGATGCGCCCGGGTTCGACGAGGGTACCGAGCTGGTGAACGATGCGATCCGAAAAATAGATCCCGCGGGGCTGGATGCCGATGAGTACGGTATTTTCGAGCTGGAGGTGATTTTCGAGCAATTGGTTCGTCAGACGCTGGATAGTGATCTGCAGTTGCTGTTCGTTGAGGATGATCTTCAAGAAAAAGAATTTTTCATAAAAATAGGACAAAAAAATAAGCCGCCGCTTATGGCGACGGCTCTTTTGAGGATGAAGTCTGCGGGTATTTTAGGCTCATCTTACGCGTGCATGCCA